>JAUVLO010000069.1 GCA_030600695.1 Methanosarcinales archaeon
CCCCTTCCTTTTTCATTGCCTCGGCCACGTACACATCACCAACCCTGCTTCGAATGATACGGGTACCAGGCAGGGCGTCATCCACTATCATGGAAGTATCAACAGGAACAACTATACTGTCAGCCTGTTCATGGGCGGCAAAGATCGCAAGTAACTGGTCGCCGCCCACGAACCTGCCCTTATCATCTACAGCCATCATCCTGTCTGCATCACCATCATGGGCTATACCCAGATCCGCACCCCATTCTTTTACCGTCTGCATAAGAAGCCCTAAATTCTCCTCTTTTGGTTCCGGGTTCCTTGCAGGAAAATGACCGTCCGGGTTGGAGTTCAATGCAAGCACCCGGCACCCCAGCCTTTGAAGCAGGAAAGGTGTGATCACGGAAGCAGCCCCGTTACCGCAGTCAACTACGACCCTTAGACCCTGTACCTGCAGCTCGCCTGTATGTTCCATTATAGCTTTTATATGGTCCTCAACAGCATTCCCGTAGATGTTTATATCACCGATCCCATCCCATTTCGCAAGTAAATATCCGGATGATGCTACAGCCTCTTCTATCCCTTCCTGCTGCCGGCTGTCAAAGGCCATTCCATCAGGATTCCATAGTTTCATCCCCACATATTCCGCTGGATTATGTGAAGCAGTGATCATGACCCCCAGACTATAGTTCCTGGCAGCATATGCAAGGGTGGGTGTGGGCACAATACCTATCCGGGTAACATCACACCCGGCAGACATCAGGCCAGCTGCAAAAGCTTCTTCTATCATCATCCCAGCCACCCTTGGGTCCCGTGCTATCACAGCATCCGGGCAACCCTTTCCGGCAGCTTTTCCTACATTGAGTGCCAGTTCCGGCGTGACATCAACATTGGTAATTCCCCTTATTCCCGAAGAACCGAACAATCTCATTACATCACCTATTCCACTGTAACTACATTACCTATTCCACTGTAACGCTCTTGGCAAGGTTCCTGGGCTTATCAATAGAACAGTCCAGTTCCAGTGCCGTATAATAAGCCAGTAGCTGGACAACCACAGAGGAAAGCAGTGGAGTCAACACCTCATCAGTCTTTGGGATGGGAATTACAATATCTGCAAATTTCCTTATCTCACAGTCGTCGCAATCGGCTATAGCAATTACTGACGCATCCCTTGCCGTTACCTCTTTAATATTACTGAGTATTTTATCATATGTATGACCGTGAGGGGCAATGGCCACCACTGGTACGTCCTTTGATATCAGGGCAAGTGGCCCATGTTTCAACTCCCCGGCTGCATACCCCTCGGCATGGATATATGAGATCTCCTTCAGTTTAAGTGCGCCTTCCAGTGCCACCGGATAATTGATGTTGCGGCCGATAAAAAAATAATTTTCTGCTTTAACGAACATTGATGCACATTCTTGAATTGTTCCGGCATCTTCAAGGATACGGCTTACATGTCCTGGAATCTTTCGAAGTTCTGACAGCAGCATCCTTGCCCTGTCAGCATCCATCCTGGACCTTGCTCTCGCAAAATGGATAGCCAGCAGGTACAGTACCACCAGTTGTGAAGTGAATGACTTCGTGGCAGCCACACCGATCTCCGGCCCGGCCCTGGTGTAAATGGTATGGGATGCATCCCGGAAGATGGTGCTGCCCACCACATTTGTAATTGCCAGCGTCCTGCATCCGTAGGATGTAGCTTCATGTACTGCTGCCAGTGTATCTGCGGTCTCACCGGATTGGCTGATCGCGATTACCAGGGTAGACGGGTCAAGTACCGGGCTGGAATACCTGAACTCGGAACCTGTATCCACATCAGTATGTATGCCAGCCAGCCATTCGAACAGGTACTTGCCCAGCAACCCGGCATTATAAGACGTACCACAAGCAATGATCTCGATCCTCTGGAACTGCCTTATCTCATTACGGTTAAGTCCCAGTTCCTCGAAGTTGACATCCCCTTCAAGTTCATGCAGCCGGCCAGTCATGGTCTCATGTATGGACCTTGTCTGTTCGTGTATCTCCTTTAACATAAAGTGGGGATAACCGGCCTTCTCGGCAGCTTCCAGGTCCCATTCGATGATGTGCTCCTTTTTTTCCACCGGGTTGCCTTCCATGTCGAATACCCGGACCGAATCCTGTTTTACAGAGATGAGTTCCAGGTTGTCAATATATAATATCCGGTTAGTGTATTTCAGGACGGCGGGAATGTCAGAGGCTATGAAATTCTCATCCTTGCCCAGGCCTATGATCAATGGGCTGTCCTTCCTGGCAGCTATCAGTTCATCAGGATGTTCATTGCTCAGTACTCCGATCGCATAGGAACCACGGACATGTCCCAGTGCAGTACTGACTGCCAGACGCAGGTCGCCTGTATCATACTTATTGATAAGGTGGGCCAGCACTTCAGTATCAGTATCAGAAATGAAAACAAACCCTTCTGAGATCAATTCATCTTTCAGTTCCTGGTAATTCTCTATGATCCCATTGTGTACCACGCAGATATTACCTGAACAATGTGGATGTGCATTTTCCGTTGTTGGTCTTCCGTGGGTGGCCCACCTGGTATGACCTATACCCACACGGGATGAAATTCCGGGAATGATCGATTCGAGTTCAGATATCTCACCTTCTATCTTGAATATCCTGGCATTCCCTTCATCATCAATAATAGCCATACCCGCAGAATCATATCCCCTGTATTCCAGCCTCCTGAGGGATTCCAAAAGGATAGTTACAGTATCTCCATCCCCAATATATCCTACGATTCCGCACATTATTTGCTCAGTCCATTTAGAATTAGAAAACTTTTGAGTCCCTGGGTATATCCCTGGAAACATTTACACCTGATGCAATACTGCATCCTGTGGATATCATCTTGCCAGGTTCGGTTAAAACCCTGTGCTTAATGTTATTCCCGTCACCGATCACAGTACCAAGTTTGGCGGCCCTGTGAAGAATGCCTTTCATTTCGATAAAAAAGTTCTCATCCGTCTCAGTAATGAAATGTGAACCTATACTGTTGTTGGCACCGAGGATTGAGTTGGAGATATATGAAAATGCACCTACCCTGACATCGTGCATTATTATACTGTTCTTTATCAGGGCTGACGGCTCAATAGTTGAATTGTCGCCTATGGTCGTTGAAGGGAGTACTACTGCATTTGGACTGATCACGCAATTCTTTCCTATTACTACCGGCCCGAGGATAAACGAACCTGGATGAATGACTGTATCCGGACCGATGCTTACTCTACCCCTGACCACGGCTCCGTCTTCAATTGTGCCTTCATTTACTGGTTGTTCGAATCGATCAAGTATATAGGCATTTGCCTTTAGTAAGTCCCAGGAATGTACGGCATCCAGCCACATGGCTTCTGAATGGACCATGGTAACGTTCTTACCGTCATCGATCATCTGCTGGATAGTATCGGTGATGGCATACTCACCAGTCTCGGAAACAGAGGTTGCTTCTATGTAATCGAAAATACCAGGATTGAAGATATATATCCCGGTATTCACATTATGGCTCAGGTCTTCTGTTGTCTTTTCGATGATCTTCATCACTTTATTTTTATCAGGGACCACTACACCATATCCTTCAGTATGCTCTCTGACAACGGTCAGTACGGTCGCATCACCTGATCTCCCGGCAAGGATATCAGAGATAGTACCAGCTTCTATAATATTATCACCGTTCAGGACTATGAACTCATCATCCACATAAGATGATACCTGTTTTATGGCATGTGCAGTGCCGAGCTGGCCTTTTTGCTCTACATAAGTAATATTTACCCCAAAATCCACTCCATCCCGAAAATAATCCATTATTTGCTCTTTCTTGTATCCTACGACCATAATTATGTCATCAATACCACATTTAACAAGAGCATCAATAATATGTTCCAGGATCGGTTTGTTTGCCACAGGCAGCATTACCTTTGATCTGGTGAGTGTAAGGGGGCGGCATCTTAATCCTTCTCCCGCTCCAAGTATTACGGCTTTCATATAAATTCATGTCTAATATATATTTGAACAATATAAATCATTGGTAGAACATTCCTGATATTTATCCGAAATAATATGGTAGCCGATAGATTAATCAACCTTATCCACATAATGAGAGCTCCACAAGGATGATATTGATTTATAATTAAATTACTAATACTATTTCATGGACGGAGGATAATAATGACAACAGTGTATGATATTCCTGCAGATGTACTGATTAAAAATACAGCACAGAAATTAAAAGATGAAAATTTCGTACAAGCCCCTGCCTGGGGATCACAGGTTAAGACCGGTGTCCACAAGGAACTGTCTCCAGCGGACCAGGACTGGTGGTACACCAGGTGTGCATCAATAGTACGCCGGATTTACATTGATGGTCCTACCGGTGTTTCAAGGCTCAAGAGCTTTTACGGTGGAAAGCTGCGAAAGGGCTCGGCATCCCCACACCACGTAAGAGGTAGTGGTTCTGTTGTAAGGGTAGCACTTCATCAGCTTGAAAGTGCGGGTCTTGTCAAATCTGTGAAGAAAGGCCGGGTAATTGCTCCAAAGGGTCAGTCTTTACTTGATAATGTTGCACATGAAGCAAAGTCAGGATTGCTGGAACAATACCCTGGTATTGATAAATACTAGGTAATCCCGAATAGAATTATTACCAGGAGGTTCTGTGATGGCTGAAGATGAACTGGAAGCTATCAGACGTCGGAAAATGGAATTGTTAAGGCAGCAGCAACAGGCGCAAATGCCAGATACACAGGCTGCCGCCCAGCAAGAACAGGCCATGGCCGAGATGGAAGCAAAGAAACAGGCCATCTTGCGCTCGATACTGACACCTGAAGCCAGGGAGAGATTGAATACATTAAGGATGACAAAGCCTGAACTTGTGCAAAGTGTGGAGGCACAGCTTGTGGGACTTGGACAATCGGGCAGGCTGCAGGGTAAGATCGATGATGCTAAACTGAAAAATCTCCTGTTTCAATTGCAACCCAAAAAACGTGAGATGAGCATAACCCGGAAATGAAGGCCTGTGTATTGTTCAGTAGCGGCAAGGACAGTTCCCTTGCAGCGATCCTGCTGGAACCATTTTTCGATGTGGAACTGGTAACTATCAATTTCGGTATCGTGCCCACGTATGAATTCGCACGTCAATCTGCATCCAGGCTTGGATTCCCCCACAATGTGATAATGCTGCACCCTTCCCTGATCGGGGAAGCTGCTGCAATGCTGGTGGAAGACGGATTCCCAGGGCGTGCAATCAACTACCTTCACCAGAGCGCACTGGAAGCTGTATGTTCAAAACCGGACACTGCCATCGTGGCCGACGGCACACGCCGGGACGACAGAGTGCCTATGCTTTCCCCTGCACAGGTAAGAAGCCTGGAAGACAGGCACAACGTCAAGTATATCCGTCCGCTTTCAGGCTACGGTCGGTCTGCGGTGGATGTTTTGGTGGATGCCCATCTACAGGTTGTGCAGGGAGAAAGTGACACTGTACAAAAGGCTGATTATGAAGTAGAACTCAGGTCATTTATACGAAAACAATATAACGAAGGTGATAGTATGGTGGAGCGTTTATTTCCAAGACATACACAATCACGCGTAACAGACAGGAAACATTTATAATATCCCGATAATCAATGAAGGTGTGTTAATATGAGTAAAAAATCAAAAGGTAAGAAGATAAGGCTGGCTAAAGCCCATAACCAAAATCATAGGGTCCCCTCATGGGCCATAATCAAGACTAACAGGGCTGTAGTGACCCATCCTAAACGCCGGCACTGGAGACGCAGCAGTCTGAATATCGGATAAAGGGTGAAAAACATGGCAGATATAGGTGAAGAGCAGGTTTACACGATTCCCCTCAGGGCAGTAAAGTATGTGCCCCGGTGGCAGCGCAGCAAGAAAGCAGTGAGTGAGGTTTTCAAGTACCTTGAGCGGCATACGAAAACTGACAGGAAATTGATAAGGATGAATCCTGATATCAGTGAAAAAATATGGAATCGCGGATCAGAGAAACCACCATCGAGGATCAGGGTCAAGGCCATGAAGTTCGAAGATGGGGTCGTGGAAGCCGAACTGGCGGCCGAGTGACATTGACAAAATCCTTTTTTTAAGGATTTAACCACTTTTTTTTGGTATATAAGGTATAAATTTCTCTTCAAATAATGGCTAACCAGATTGATTTTAGAGGTAATTCCGTCCTTGGTGTATATGCCAGATGCACCGAGGATCTTGTTTTATTACCCAGGGAAGCAGACAGGCAGTTCAAACAGGTATTAGGAGATGCCCTGGATGTGGATGTGGTTCCCACATCTGTGGACGGTAGCAGCATTATAGGCTGCCTGTGCTGTGGGAATAGTAACGGGCACCTGGTATCTGGAAGAGTGAATGATGCTGAACTTGAGGAGATCGGGAAGTATGTACGTGTTAAACGGCTGGATGGCAAGCTCACGGCAGCAGGTAATAATATACTTGTGAATGATACTGCAGCCCTTGTAAATCCTAATATGCCGGACCGGGCCGTGGAAGAGATAAGTGAATTCCTGGATGTGGAAGTGTACAGGGGCACCATCGGCGGGCTCAAGACCGTGGGGATGGCTGCTACTGTTACCAATAAAGGGGTACTTGTGCATCCCAGGGCCAGCAAATTCGAATTGGACAGGCTGGATGAGATTTTTTCACTTAATGTGGATATCGGTACAGTGAATATGGGTTCTCCGCTGGTGGGCTCGGGACTGCTGGCTAATTCAAAAGGATATGTCGTAGGCAGGGAAACCACAGGGCATGAGATGGGGCGCATCGAGGATGCGCTGGGATATCTATGAACCGGGATATCCCTGATATTATTGTTTCATTTCTTTTATTATCTTGACGATCTGCTTGATATCAGTGATGATAATATCGGCCTCTGAAGAAAGCTTTTCTATGCACGTACCTGTCTGCTGGATAGATAGGACACCCAGGTCTGAAGCTCTCAGCGCCAGTAGGTCATTGATTCCATCGCCCACCATGACCACCCTATCGTATTGCTTTTTAAGAGATTTGATCACCCATTCCTTCTTCTGCGGCGTGGCCACGTCATAGACACGCTCAATAGGTATTTCGACCAACCTGGCCAGGTTCTCCAGGTTACGCATGCTGTCCCCCGAGGCGATATATGCATCAATCTCCATACTCTGTAAGGTATTAAGTACAGCCGGAGTATTGGTAAATGGCCTGCCCCCCGCGCTTATTGTATATTCTATGTCCTGGGATCCAGTATCAACCACTAATCCTATGCCCAGGTAAAATACATCATGGCATTTTAGCTTGATGGCATTTACGACATCATGGATGTCCTGCATGCTGGTCCGGGTATCGTTCCTGATACATTGTGCTGCGTCATCGAGAGTGATGGGGCTGCTTGAACAGCTAAGATCGATCCTGATTCTATTATCAGCCAGGAAGTCGTGGATCTGTTTTGTGGACTGGCAGTTCATGATCTTATCAGGGTCGGTATGGATGATCACTAATCCACAGTTTGGTTTCCTGCTTACAAGGTTGGTTGTGTTGATGTCATCGATATATTTACCTGTGACCGTATCCTTTGCCACCCTGTACATGTGCAGCAATGTACCTGCACTGTCAAATACAACAGCAATACTTTCATCCATTGCAGTGAAAGACCATTTAGTCCTATAATTAATTTTCTACAATTTTTCTCAACTGGATAAGAAGGGGTGAATACCTGCAAGGAAATTTATATTGAGGGATAGTTAATGGACAGGACATGAAATATGGTAGGTATATTGGATAACTATCTTGGGTAGATGCAGGTATTCACAGTTTATGATTATTATTCATGATATATATAATGTGTGGTCAATTCAGGAATGTGATGTGGAAATAAAGAAAAAACGGGCGCAGAGGGATTTGAACCCCCGATCTTCAGCTTAGGAGGCTGCTGCCATATCCAGGCTTGGCCATGCGCCCGCGATGATTCCAGACTTACTCTAAACTGGTTATTAGGTATTAAATATTACCTATAAAAAAACTGGTTTCCCAGATAGTGTCACTCATCTCATTAGTTGAATTGATATAGATGCAAAATAATTTTGTCAACATAAAGGTTGAAATATCCTTTTACACTAAAATTGCTCAGACATTGTGAAATTGCGATATCCATGATGGAACAAATACTACGCTCAGCCAGAACCCACCTCGAAAGCACACCCAACGCAGGCCATGACATCACCCACACCCTGCGGGTCAGGGACCTGTGCCTCCACATCAGCAGCATCGAAGGAGGCGACCCTGAGATACTGGAAGCCTCAGCCCTGCTCCACGATATCGGGCGCCCCGCCGAACTAAAGGACACGACAATCGACCACGCTGTCCTCTCCGCACAACTCACCCCCGGAATACTTGACAGGGCAGGCTTTCCTGCACAAAAGATACCGGCCGTGATCTATGCCATTGCCAACCACCGCTACAGTTCAGGAATAACACCAAACAGCCTGGAAGCAAGGATACTCCAGGACGCTGACAGACTGGACATATCAGGCGCTGTGGGTGCGGCTATGACATTTGCTTATTCGGGTGCCCACAACCGCAGCCTGTACCATGCCGATGACCCACTGGCCAGCCAGCGGGAGCCAGACGGGAACGAATATGCACTGGACCATATCCTCACAAAACTAATGTTGCTGCCCGGGTCCATGCACACCGGTACTGCCAGGGAAATGGCAGAGGAAAGGAACAGGTTCCTGCAAACCTTTGTGGACCAGTTCATACATGAGATAAATACCGGCAGGGGGCATGGGAATGAGTAAGCCCGTAACTCCCCTGCTCACAGTGGATATAATCATCCTGGTGGAGGGAAAGCTCGTACTGATACAGCGCATGAACCCACCCTACCAGGGCCAGTGGGCACTACCAGGCGGATTCATGGATGTGGGGGAGACCGTGGAAGATGCAGCCACCAGGGAGGCAAAGGAAGAGACCGGGCTTGATGTGGAATTGAAAGAGCTGGTGGGTGTGTTCTCGGACCCCAACCGGGACCCCAGGGGTCATACTGTGACCATCTGCTTCACAGCAACAGGGCACGGCAGCCTGGAAGCTTCATCAGATGCCAGGGATGCGGCATTGTTCGACCCGGAGCCGGATAACTTGCCGCCGCTGGCCTTTGACCACGAGAAGATCATCCGTACTGCTTCAAAGCAGATCAGGCTTCTTCTTCAAGGGCAGAGTTGATCCGGCGCAGCACATCAACCATCATGTTCTGGACACCTTCGGTGTGGTCGCCATCGGGCGGTGCGTCCTCCATGTCCAGCAGAATGCCGATGTTTTTCGTCATGTTGGTAATGATCTCCAGCATTTCATCCTTGGTGATGAGGCCGCTGTAATACGAGTAGAACAGTGTAGTACCGGAGCGTTCCAGTTTCCTCTTGAATGATGCCTTGGCATTGGATACCTCCTGCCTGGAATAGGGTTCATTGAAGAACGGTACCAGGTCAGGCAGGTTCTCCCCTATCCAGGTCATCTCACTTCGGCCATGTACGTTCTTAAAATCAGCGCACAGTCTGGCAATCACCCACTCGCGGGCAGTGAAATGAGTCGTCTTTTTCAATAAGCGCGTGACCTCGGAATGGTCTTTCTTATCTATCTTCTTGAATTTTTCATACTTCATCATAAAAATTTCCTGTTGTATGACAACCAATGTATTACATTCTGTATTACTTCACATGGTTTATATAATTACCAGATAATTTTTGAATTCTGATGAATATCCTAATTCCCATTGACGGGTCTGCAGGTTCAAAAAGAGCCGCAAAGGTAGGTTTAAGGATAGCTAAAACCCACTCTGCTAAAATTATTTTATTTCATGTAATAAGTGCAACAGGACATAAAAGAAAAAAATGGATGGAGGAGGGAGCAAAGAAACTCCTGTCCCTCTGTACGGATGCCATGGTAAAAGCAGGCATAGATGCTGACAATATTACTACTATCATCGAAGAAGGAGACCCAGCTGCAGAGATAGTGGAGACTGCTGAACTAAGAGGTATGGACAGGATCGTGATAGGGACACATGGCAAGACCGGACTCAAGAAGCTGACTGGAAGCGTTACCGAGAAGGTGCTGCGCCATTCCAGGGTGCTGGTGCTGGTTGTGCCTCCTAAATATGAGATGGAATGATACCGGATATAATCAAGTGGGGAGATATAATATGGATGGGCCGTATCTGGCTGCTGTTGATATCGGTGGGACAAAGATTACCGCAAGCATTGCAAACGTAAGCGGGATACTGGTCAAGGTGTACCAGCCCGTGCAGCTTGAGGGTGACAACCTGGCAGTACCCGGGCAGGTCGATTCCCTGGTGGGGTATGCCTGTGGGCAGGTGGGTATCGGGAAGGATAAGATTTACGCCCTCGGGGTCAGCACCTGCGGTCCTTTTGGAATAAGGGATGGCGAACTTGTGCTGGTGGCACCCAACCTGTGTGGTGGGCTTGCAAAGGAGCGGGGGATCATACCAAATGACTGGACTGGGATTCCACTGCAAAGGGAACTGTCCCGGATATACAATAATATCCACATCGAGAACGATGGTATATCGGCTGTTACTGCCGAAAGGATGTTCGGTGC
>JAUVLO010000095.1 GCA_030600695.1 Methanosarcinales archaeon
TGTAACACCCGGAAAGCATCGGACTTGCCCGCCCAGTTCAAAACATAGCGTTCATTTTTAAATTCTATGTCTTCACCCAGGGTGGCTTGCAGTTTTTCCCAGTCAATTTTGCCTTCCGTGAATGCATCAGGTAGGATTTCCTTCAGCTTATTCAGCCTTTCTTCGGTAATGTCCAGTGATTTTCCATCCATTATTTCGATCCCCTACTTCCATTTAACTCGCCACAGAAGGCGTCTAAAGAGGCGGGCACTGTTAATCATTTTCTCTAACTGTTATCTATAAACTAATCTATGGGTTTTTAATCTTAACTACTTCCTTGTCATTTACATTAACACATATTTATATTTATATTAAACTTTTGTGGCATAGTATAATTAACCGAACTATGTTATGGGATATCCCTGTAGACGATCTTCTCAATCGACATAAATCACCAAAAACCATAATAAGAATTAAATTACAATATAAGTTACAGGTGATACGAATGAAGACATACCTCATTCTCTGGTTCAGTAGCGAAGGTGCCACGCCATCTGAGGTCAACCGGCGGTTAATGTCCCTGGGATTCAAGCCAATACAAGGAGTCCATGATTATGTTTATGAATGGGACTCAAATACCGATGTTGAAGACATACTCAGGTTCGGTGACAGAATCCAGGTGACCCTGAAGGGCCTTAATGTAATGTTCAAGATAGAGACCATTGACGGCAAATGAAACTAACTGTACTCACAAGGATCAATTATTTTAGCACCGGATAGTGCGCCCATTAGCAGTTCTTCCACATCTATATTGTCTTCTTCACCACACACATCACCGCATTTTGCAGCAGTGGCAGGTTTTTCAGGCACTGCAGTACAACACATGGCTGGACTGGTGGATGCATCATAGGTCCCTATCTTACGGGCGATGTCGATTATCCCGGTCTTATCAAACCCGATAAGAGGATGGTAGATCGGTACATGTATCCCGCAGGTCTCTGCCATCATATTCCTTGCTGTCTGGCTTGCCACCTGGCCCAGTGATGCACCGGTTATAATGCCAAAAGCTCCCTCCTTTTCCATGATACCTGCTGCGATGCGGTACATCATCCTGCGGCAGAGTATGCAGGTATAACGGCGCTGGCAGCCTGAAAGAAATGCATCCATGCCCTTGCCGTTTGGTACTTCATAGACCTTAAAAGGATGTCCGGGTGCCCATGTTTGCAGCACCCTGATACATTCCAGTGCCCGCTGCCTCATCGTATCGTCCGAGAACGGTTCATTATTAACATATACAGGTATGACCTCACAGCCCCGTTTCATCATAAGCCATGCAGCCACTGGAGAATCGATGCCACCCGAGACCAGGGCCACCATCTTTCCCTGTGTACCCAGGGGCAGGCCGCCTGTACCATTGACAACATCCGTATATACGAATCCCTTGTTCTGCCTTACCTCCACCATGATCTCCCTGTCAGGAGCTGTCAGGTCAACCTCTGGATTGAGCTTTCGCACCCGTTCAAAAACAGCATCACCACAGGCCACGCCAATATCACGGCTTGAGAACTCGTGATTACCGGAACGGCGGGCCCTGATGCCAAAGGACTCATTCTCATTGATAATAGACTCACCCACATCAGCAGCCGTAGAAGCTGTGGATTCAAGTGTGGGCTCACACGTAATGGCCGGGCTTACCGAGACTACGCCGAACACTCTTGCTGCGGCCCCCACAGCAGCAGGGTCGTTTGTGTGGATATATATGCGCCCCTGTTCCCGGGACAGGTCAACATAATCAACACCCATGGCATCAAGCATGGACCTTATATTGGACATAAGGGTATTTTCGTACCTGTTCCTTACATGCCTGCTCTTCAGTGCCAGTTCGCCGTACCTGACAAGTATAACATCATTAGTAGGCCGGACCATACTTATTCCTGTTATTCCTGTTCTTCCTTCAATACTTCCTTGATTATCCTTGCATAAGCGGGCCTGGCTATCAGTACACCGATCAACACACCTATGATAGTTGTCAGTGCAAAGCCCTTCAATGCGCCGAATCCCATCCAGAACAGCCATATCATTGCTATGATAGTTGTGGCTGCCGCCGCAAAAATAATGCCGAACGCCCTGGAAATTCGTTTAAGGTAAACCTTGGTTGGGGGAAGTTTACCCTCATATAATACCTCGTCAGTGATTATTACAAGATGATCGATACCTGTTCCAATGACCGCAATAATACCTGCAATGGCAGGCAGGTCAAGCTGCCATTTCACAGCAGATGCAAAGCCAAGTATCATCACGACCTCACTTAAGGATGTTATGATCATGGGTAACATGATCTCTTTCCTGCGATACCTGAGGTATATCATGAACGAGACCATAATAATGGCAAGCAGCCCTGCTATGGCTGTGAGTTCCTTGAACTGGGCGCCCAGGGATGCAGGCACCTGGCCTGAACCTATAACCTCCACATTAACTGGCAGTGCACCTGCCCTCAAATGAGATTCCAGCTGTTTTGCACTTTCTTTGCTCTCACTATCACTTCCAAAAGAGGCACTCATATCCTGCACAGGCAGTATTTTCAAATTGTCGGCTAACCTGTCATTCAAAGGAGCACTGAAAATGACCTTATTATCCAGGTACATTATAACCTCATGATTAAGAGGATCATTGACCGCATTTGTTTCAATGGCCGCCTCCCTCAAGAGTACAGCACCCTGCTGGGTCAGTGTGAATGGCACACCCCATACCCCGTAATTATCCGCTTTATGGATTCCGACAGTCTGGATATCCTCCCCGTACACGGCATGTATGGACTCGTTGCCCTGGGTCTGGATGCGTATCTCGAACTTACCTGGAGTTGCTGCCAGGTCCATCGCCGTTTCGATATCGTATCCTGCCAGGTCGATGAGTATGTATTCCCGTTCTACTATGGTTGGCTTGACATCACTGAGCCCGAAGAGGTTTAATTTATCCTCAAGTATCTCCTTGGTTTTGACAAGTGTATCCTGGGATACACCGTCCCTGTATAAGGTCACAGAACCCCCTACATCATCCAGGATAGCTTCCAATTCCCCGGCAGATGTCTGCTTCCTGATCTCATACCACAATTCATCCCCTTCCTCAGATAGCACAACCTCTGTCTTATAGCTGTTTTCCAGATACCTGGAAATTACATGGTTCTTATCCACCTGCAAAGTAACGGCTGAAACTCCGCCTCTTCCGCCAGACACTATGGCCTGGCCGTATCCCAGGGATTCGATCTGCTTTGCAGTGACCAGGGTCCCGACCTCAAAGGAAACGGATGTATCTGTTGCACCTGTTACTGTCACGGTCGTGTTCAGGAAAGATGAGTATTCGTGTGTTATTATGGCCCCCACATCGGCATCGACCTGTGCCATGGCACCCTCTGGCCTTAACTGGAGCCATGAACCCCCGTCAAGGTCGAGTCCGTACTTGAGTCCGCCAAACCCCAGACCAGGGAAAATGGCAGGTAACAGCAGTAATAATAGCGAAATGATTATGGCCCCACCCATCAGCAATATCCTGGGATCGCTTCCAAGTCCTTTCTCGACTTCTTCATCTCTCATTTTTTGCGCCCCCCCTTTCTCTTCCCTATAGGAACCTCACGCCCCAGGTACCATTTAAGGATACCTGTGTTCAACATCCAGGTGTTCATCAGGTCAGTAGCCAGGCCGAGAAGCAGGACAACTGAGATGTCGCTGATGATATCGATCCTGGAAAATGATGAAACGTACTGGGCAAAGGTGCTGACCAAAAACATGACAAAAATGGCTGCAAGGGTAGTTGTGGTCATTGTAAGCCCGGTCTTCATCGCCCCCTTTATTTTATCGTCCAGGTTGCCCCTCCGTTTGAGCAGCCTGGTTGTCAGCAGGATGTCGCTGTCAATGGAATAACCTATGAGCATAAGCAGTGCCGCCACAGTGCCCAGTGACAGGGCAATGCCGAACAGGTTCATCAATGTGGCTGCTATGACGATATCGGAAAATGCGGACAGTACGACCGCACCGGAAGGTACTGCCGACCTGAATATGATAAAAACCAGCACAGCCATTCCAAGGAATGCATATATGACAGCCTTAACTGCACTCAATTGCAGGTTCTGGCCGTATAACGCACTCATCTGTCGCAGTGATACCTCCTTGCCGTAATTGGAGGTCAGGTACTCGTTCAGTTCCATCTGTGCAGCCTCGTCCATGGAAGCGAACTTAAGCATAACCCGTCCGCCGCCAGCATTCCGGGCGCTTATTGGCGGGTTATCGGGAAATCGGGAGGCGAACTGCTGCTGCACCTCTTCAAAGGATAACGGGGACTCTACGGTAACTGTGGTACCTCCTGTAAATTCGACACCCAGTTCCACCGGAGTGCCTGTGGAAATAAATGTCCAGCCCAGGATAACAAGGGATAGTAATAAGAAAACAAGCGGGATGATGATCATCTGTGCTGTTGATACTTTCGAGAGATATGAGTCTATATATTGTTCTATGTTGATATTCTTCATTAACAACACCATGTATGATAGATAATATTAATATTAATAATAAATTTAATAATAATAAATTCAATGCCTTGATTAGCAGCCGATAATGATATAACACAACCTATTTACCTTTTACTCTCATTAGTATTAAAAAAAATACTTACCAAAGCCTACTTAAAACCGTTGGTAATTTATTGGGACCAGTCATAGTAATTGTTAGACCGCCTCTGAGTGTGTTTTAAGATTCAATCATCTGATTATTATTTTATTGAGAATTTCCAGTGATTAATGTTCAGAGGGTTGTGTTGCGTTGGCGGGACTTTTTGTGTTTTGAAATGATAAATTACATGTGTTATTAAGACAATAATTAAAATATGAATTCCGCTATTACAAAGAAAATAATTTATTTCTTATGCAATGAACGAAAAGGTGAATGGATTTATTTTGAAGATTTAATTAAAAATATTAATCCGGAATATTTTTCGAAAACAGATATAAGTGGTAAAAATATAAAAGGCACTCTGTTTTGGACGGGGGTCGATAGTGTTAAACAGCTATCAATATTAAATAATTTCGAAAAAACATTGAATGAGTTGATAAATAAAGATATAATTGAAGAAAAATCAATTGAATCTAAACAAGATTACGCACCAAAAATGATACCTGAAAAAATGTATAGGTGTAAATAAAATCTGATCATTCTATCTATTCCTAACAAACTCTTTTCATGCAACAGGACTCCACAATGAAATTTTTACATTTGAAACACACTTTTTACACAGAATATTGACTTTTAACACATGAAGGACTTTAAACACAAAGCCTCTCATTAGGATATAAAAAAAGTGCAGGAAAAAAACATGGATAAAAGACCCACAGTTGATGAGTACTTTATGGAAATAGCTGAGGTGGTTGCCAAGCGCTCCACATGCCTGAGAAATCAGGTAGGAGCCGTAATAGTACGGGACAAGCGCATCCTTTCAACAGGATATAACGGTGCGCCAAGGAACCTTGAACACTGTCTTGATATCGGGTGCATGCGTGAGCAGCAGAATATTGCTTCCGGTACCAGGCATGAAATATGCAGGGCCGTACATGCCGAACAGAACGCCATCATCCAGTCAGCACTTCACGGCGTAAGTATTGAAGATGCCACCCTCTACTGTACCCACCAGCCATGTATATTATGTGCAAAGATGATAATCAATTCAAAGATAAAGAGGGTTGTGTTTGCTAATAATTATCCTGACACTGAAGCACTCAGGTTCTTTGAAAGTGCAGGCGTGGAAGTAAAAAGTTTCCAATCAGGACCTGAATAATACCAAAAGCGACAATCGAAAAACTGACAGAATAGAGTTATAAGGTACATTGTGCCCGAAATATTCGAGCAAAACGCATCTCATCTGGGTGATAAAAAAATGAATAAGTATGACGTTATAGTTGTAGGTGCGGGGATTAGCGGACTTCTGGCTGCGCTCACACTGTCAAAACATGGTAAAAAAGTGTTGGTGCTCGAAAAAGCCGGGCATGTAGGCGGAAATTGCAATAGTTATATGGTGGATGGTTATCAGGTCGATACCGGTGCCCATGCCATCACGCATCTTGCAGTCGGACCATTGAAGAGGCTGATGGATAACTATTTTGATTTCGTGCCGGTGTTTGAGGATTATGGGAATTATTTTATCAGAACAGAAGACAGTTTCCAGAGGGTCCCATCGAACTTGAAGGATTTTATCACATACGACATTCTTCCAAAAAAAGACCGGCTTGTGCTGTCACAGGCAGCCACAAAAGCTCTTACGCTATCAACTTTTGGCACAGACCTCTCTAAACAATCGGTATATGATTCACTGCCGCGCACCCTGTCAAAGGATACATACGATTTTGTCAACGCAATATCATATTTCCTGTCAGGGAAATCTATGAAGGAGACATCAGTTCACAGGATGCTGAGCGGCAGCAGTTTCATACGCGACAGTGTCACACAGGAGCAGTTCGAAAGTATTGTGGAGCCAAAAGAAATGCCGCAACATACTGAATCTATTCTTCAATCCATATTACGCTCCAATCTTCATACATCATTGGGGTTAAGATTGTCAGAGATATTGGAATCATCAATTCAGATCAAAAGCACTGTTCCAATCTCGCTTGCATCGATCAGTAGGTTTGCAGTCAATTGTGATACTGCCCAGGCTCAAGGGTATCCGCGTAAAGGGCTCAAATCATTGTTAAATGCTGTCCTCTACTCCCTTCCGGAAACGGTTGAGATACAGACTCAATGTGAAGTAAAACGCATCCTCACAAATGAGGGGAAGGTCATAGGTGTAGAAACGGACCAGGCTTACTATGCCGATCTTGTGGTCTACACAGGTTTTGCAAAGAACCTGCCTGATATTGTTGATGAACTGCCAGTATCTTATATTAACGATCTTGGCGAAATTGCCCAGACCAGGAGCCTGACCGTCTGGTTAGGTTTTGACAGGAAGATGGACGAGTTCAACTATATGGGTTCTGAGGTATGGTTCAAGGATACCCCATACTGGGCAATGCCGATAAGTAATTTCGACTCATCTCTTGCACCAAAGGGAAAACAGCT
>JAUVLO010000150.1 GCA_030600695.1 Methanosarcinales archaeon
AGTACCCCCATCAATATGCATATTCCTGCGCCCCGTGTCCAGTATCTTACGGCACCTGAGCAGTTCATGGAGCAGTTCCAGCGAATCCCTGCCGCCCGTACCCACCAGCCTTGAAGTAAACCCTTCCCTTTCCTGTAATTCGTACTCCAGACCAGGAAATATTCCCTCTATAGCAGACTGAACCCTATCCCTGTCCTCGGTGGGGTTGATGTGAGCAGAAACTTCCACTGCTATCATCGTTGTTCCTCAATGATCTTTTTGACCTTTTTCCTTAACTGGTCTACTGTGCCATCATTAACAATGGTCAGGTCAGCATTGTTAATAGACTCACCCATGCCCCATCCCAGTTCCCTTTCGTCCCGGATGCGCAGCCTTTCCTCATCCATTAACCTGTCATCAGCCCTGCCCCGCGCCCTGATCCTGGCAAGCCTGTCCTCTGTGGATGACTGGACATTAATCAGCAGGAAATCGTCCCCGAACTCCTCCTTGAAGAGGTGTACCTCCTCAATGTTCCTGACCCCGTCCACCATAGCAGCACCGCCCTTTAAGGCACACAATTTCGTAACACACCGCTTGGCAATGGCTGATAGTCCTTCCTCCTGCCTCAGCCTGGTACCCGTGCCGCCCAGGTTCTCATCCGTGGGTTCAAGACCAAGCCTGTGGACCTCTTCACGTATCACATCGCCCATGTTCACTACCGGATAACCCAATTCCTTTGCAACAACAGCCGCTTCACCCTTGCCCGATGCCGGCATACCCACAAAAGCTATTATCCTCATACAATCCTTTCTTCTCCATTTTCTATAGTCCGTATTCGAATGTCCTTGAGATTGACAGGTTTGATAGCTGTTGCCATATCCAGCACTTCCTGCCTGCTGAATTTTTCAATATCTTGCAAATCCAGGGTATTGTCGGATAAGCCCTGCTGGATTGCATAGGTAAGGTTCCCGCTGTCACATTCATCCAGGTACTGGCTTATCTTCCTGACTTCTTCCGGACCAACAAGCCCCCTGAATAATGTGGTCCTGACCTCCAGTTCAATGCCTGCCCTGATGCATATATCCAGGGTCCTGGCTGTGTTTTCTGCCGCTTTTGAACCTGCATCCACATTTAACCCGGTAACTATAGCGTATTGCTTAGGGTCGTCCAGTGGTGCTTTTACATCAAGGAACACCTTATCAAGCAGACCTTTATCAAGCATTTCCGTTACCACATCCGCACCAAACCCATTGGTCTCAAGTCCCACAGCCAGCGAGCTGGACTTTGCAAACCCGGCAAGGTCTATCAATGCATCACTTTGCAGGGTCGGCTCACCTCCACTGAACACTACCGCACTGATGAATGGTTTTGTTTTGGATATCTTTGACTTCATGTCCTCAATATCCATCTCACTGCTTCCTGTGATATAGGCGTGGTTCTGGCAGTAGGGACACCTTAACTGGCAGCCCCTGAAGAATATTACCGAAACACTACGGCCATGCCAGTCCACAGTAGAGATCGGGATAAAATGTCCGAAATTAAATGTATGTTGCATAGGCAGACAAGTATATTCATCACAAGATATATAACCATTACAAACGAAAATGCAAGGTTAAACATGAACATTGAGATCGACCCGGCTGTAAAGTATAAAGAGGGCACCAAGAGGGTATGTGGTCCTAAGGAAACCCTGGAAAATATCACAGGCATACTGGATAAAGTGGGAGTTACCAGACTCGCCGATATCACCGACCTTGACCGTATAGGAATTCCAGTATTTTCTGCCATCCGGCCCAGTGCAGCCGAGGGTGCTGTTTCCATATACAGCGGCAAAGGTGCCGATGATACCCAGGCCAGGATATCGGCTATCATGGAAAGTGTGGAGCGCTGCTGTGCTGAACAGCCCAATATAAGCAAAGACCTAAGCGAAGACCTGGATGGTGAGGGTATCAAGCCCTCAATTGCCGATTCTTTTGAAAACCTCTCACAAAAGGTTAACACCATCAATCCTATTGACCTGCTGACAGCAGAGCCCATCATTAAGAATACCAGGCTGGAATGGATGGTGGGCTATGACCTGCTGGCAGAGGAGAACATCCTTGTACCGTCCAATGCCGTATACCATCCCTATAACCCAAAAAACGGAGGACTCCAGTTGTTCCGCAGCAATACCAACGGCCTGGCAGCAGGGAATACTATGGAAGAGACCATACTGCACGGCCTGCTTGAGGTGATCGAACGGGATGCCCTCAGCATTGCCGAATATAATAAGAACCCGGGCCGTGAGATCATACTTACACCGGATGACGGGGTAGTCTACAGTCTGCTGAAAAAATTCGAAGCTGCAGGTGTCATAGCAAAAGTATGGCTGCTGACGCACGATATCGGCCTGTACACTGTTGTTTGTGCCCTGGATGACCCGGTCCTGAAAGACCCTGCCCTGCTGGTCATGGGTGCGGGGTCACACCTGAAACCAGAGATCGCGGTGTCGAGGGCCGTGACCGAAGCTGCCCAGAGCAGGGTTGTGCAGATACACGGTGCCAGGGAGGATACTGACAGGGAATCTATTGTCCGCACCTTCGGGTACGATGCCATGAAACGGTTGAACCGCTACTGGTATATTGATTCTGCTGAGAAAGTTACCCTGTCCGACCTTGAGGATATATCCTCTGACACACCTGCTAAGGATATCCGGGCAACTGTGGAGATGCTGCGCGGCATAGTTCCTTATGCGGTCATAGTGGATATTTCCAGCACTTTATTGGACCTGCCAGTGGTAAGGGCAGTCCTGCCAACCTTTGAGCAGTATACGCTTGACAGGGAGCGCAAGGGTAAGCGCATGAAGATCGGACGAAAACCCAGGACCAGGACCAAACGAACCTTCAAACCACGGCCGGTGACATGACAGAGATTGTGGTCTTTACCGGCACCAGCCTTAGCTGGAAGGAGGCAGGGTTGTTGCTTGATGCTGACTACCGGCCGCCTGTTAAGAGAAACGATATCAATATCCTGTTAGATAAAGGGGGTCCTGATATCATAGGCATCATTGACGGCATATTTTTTGACAGGGCTGCAGTGGGCCACAGGGCCTTATTCCTGAAAATGAGCAGGATACTGTCATTGACTACCTGATACATAATGAAGT
>JAUVLO010000033.1 GCA_030600695.1 Methanosarcinales archaeon
ACTCCCAGGGTCTTCAGTGAACTGCATGCCCTCGTCTATCATGGGCTGGGCCAGCATGACCGATAATATCTGTACAAAGAGCAGGAATACTCCCATGGCCACAAATGGTAGGAGGTCAGCCAGTGTAGTTTTCTTATTTTCAGTTTCTGTCAAGGTAGGGTCTCCGGTAAATAATGTGTATTGGTTGTAAAATTTGTTA
Organism: Methanosarcinales archaeon; assembly: GCA_030600695.1. GTDB lineage: Archaea > Halobacteriota > Methanosarcinia > Methanosarcinales > Methanocomedenaceae > Methanocomedens_A. The sequence goes on from JAUVLO010000033.1 coordinate 200, forward strand.
TATTATAAATATATAAGATTATGTACTCAAGTTGCGAGACTTTTTAATTTATTCTGGATAAATGGATTGCGGCAAAAAAGATTCACCGCAGAGGACGCAGAGAGGCGCAGAGGGTTGTTATTTTTCTCTGCGTACCTCCGCGCTCTCTGCGGTTTTCTGAATCGTCCCAGTAAATAATAAAAAGTCTCTTAACTATAGTGTAGTATATTTTTCAATAGTGAGTGATAGTGTGCTGTCGCCTGACGCACTAACTCCGGAGTTTCATCCACTGGCCAATACCGTTGTCCACTCCAGTAACCCTCTATGCCAGGCTATATCGCAGGAATATTCCGCATTGGGGTTGTCTTGTCGATCATAGATAGACTTTGTCAATAACTCACGCAAGGACCTATACAATACGATTGCTCCTCATTTGGTTTAAACATATAAATATCTTGGCAATATGAATAATAACCAGGATGATTATCGATTCAAATGATATTAAAATATATCAACACCGCAAGCAGTACCAGCACTGCCCCCGTCACCAGCCGTATCTCGATACGCCTTTTTTCCCTCAGGTCATTGACCCGTTCAGGGCTGAGCCCGAACGCCAGCATGATACCCAGGATAAGCACCGGCAGTATCACACCTAGGTTATAGAAACAAAGGTATATGGCCCCGTCAGCGATTTTACCCTGTGTTATCAACATGTCTAGTATGGCAAAATAGACCGCACCCACGCACGGTGCTTTGATTATTGAGAACATTGCACCCGCAAGGAATGAAACCATAAGCGTATTCCTGTGCTCGATCCCGTCAACCAGTTGTAAAAATGACCCTGACGTTTTGAAACTCGACCTGTCATGCACCTTCAGGTGGTACGCATCATAAAAATGCCACAATCCAAGCAGTCCGATCAATACCACCAACAGCAGAGTAACAGTATCCTTGATCTCTGGCTGCTGTTTAATCACACCCAGCAGGCCCATCCCCACCACCATGAACATGACAAATATACCTGCACAAAAGCCGCCCACGATCTTCAGCAGTTCAGTGCGGTTTCCCTTTGCCGATAGGGTCAATGATGCCAAAAATGCCATTACAGCCAGCAGGCATGGATTGAACCCGGCCAGCAGACCCGCCACCAGTACCACAGGGAGGGATAGCTCGGGTAATATATTCTTACCATCTACAGGCCGGACAGAGTTATTTTCAGGAATAAGCGGTGTATTTTCAATCCCTGCAACCAGCAGTTCTTCCAGTCGTTCCTCATCGCCATTATAGTCCGAATATGTTATAGTGACCTGGTGATTGATGACCAGGGCAGGGACGGAAGCTATCCCGTACTCATTCACCATGTGCTCATATACTTTTATATCACCATAGTCTGAATATATCTCATATTTGGAGTAGGAGATGTTGTCATATCCCTGGATAACCTTGTCCACTACAGGTCCGACCCCTGCGCAATTTAAACAGCCGTCCTCATAGAAATACTCCACCACCACTTCACCCTGGCCGCTTGCCGTAATGGGAAAAAACAGGACTATTGACAGCAATAGCAGTACTGTGAAGCTATTAATGGCATGTAGTGGCACAAGTCTCTTTTTCATATAGGCTCTCCGAAACCATGCCAGTGGTCAGGTTTGCGATCTCCCCAGTGTAAGCAGATACATAACTCTCTACAACATACAGGGATTTGATACCAGAACATGAACAGGTGCGCTCCATCATCTCTACTTTCCAGTATGTCTCATCTTCCTGAAGTGCGCTGTTATTAGTCTCAAAACCCTGGACTAACGTGGTCTTATTACCCCTCAAATCGAGCCTTTTGAAGTTCCCTGACATGTATTCCATAGCAGCAGGGTCTTGTTTTACGATTTCAATTGCCTGTGATTCGTTAATCTTAATTCGGGATTCTTCATATCCACCTTGCAGGTCTGTAAGATCAATACATGCAGAAACTGCAATAATTACACTGATAAGAATTATTACTCCTGCTGCGTTTGCAAAAACCTGGCGGGTCATAATTCAAATTCCTTATAATAATTATTAAACCTTTCCCGCATTTGCTCCCAGGTGGGCAGGTTTGTCTGGCAGCCAACTTTCTCCACTACGAAAGATGCCGCAGCAGACCCCACCCGTCCGCACACATCCAGTGGATAACCCCTGGTATATGCCACCAGGAATCCTACACGGTAGGCATCGCCCGCTCCCGTTGGGTCCACTGCATCCACCTGTACGGCAGGGATGAACATCCTCTCCCCGTCGGTGTGTATCTCACTGCCACCTTTGTCAAGTGTGACCACAACTAACCCGATATCCGCCTCAAGTTCCTCACGGGAGCGCCCTGTCATCTGGGCGAGCCGTTCTATCTCATGGCGGTTGGTGAACAGGATATTGGTATGTTCCAGTATGATATCAAGGCACTTCCTGGAATATACTACCAGGTCCTGCCCCGGATCAAATGAGACAAAGTCAGCAAGTCTGGCAGCCTTTGAATTGAACACGGGATCGGCAGTGGCCAGGTGTGCGAATTCCAGGCGAGGCGGTTCAAGTTTTGGGAAATCACTTGATGCCCCCCAGTAGAAATAGGTTACCTGGTCATGGTCCTCATCAGTATATATGAATGCTGAAGCCGTTTTTTTGTCCCTTATGTTGTACAACAGACTGGTATCCACACCCAGCCGTTCCAGATGCCGCTGGTAATCAGACCCTTTAAAATCACAACCAACAGGCGAGACCAGCTGGCTTTTTCCTCCAAGGGTGGCTATTCCTGCCGCAATATTTGCTGCACCACCGCCAAAATAAATGTGGTAACCGTTTATGGGCATTGACGAGTTGGGCGGTGCAAACCGTGTTACATCAAACAGGTGGTCATATGCGGTGTGCCCTATTACGGAAATGGTTTTGTCCAAGAGCAATACCCCTTATCTCACTCATCTTCAGCAGAATATTCCAGTTCAGTGACCTCTATCACATTGAGTGGAATATTTTTCATTGCTTTGCCTATGACAGATTTTGCTATCCTGGCAGCGTGTTCCTCATTCTCGGCATCGAATACGCGCATCTCAAGCATCAGTCCCACAAGTGCGGTATTGGCTGTAATGAACACACTATCAAAGGGTTCATCACAGGCGGGACAATACGTGGTGCCGATATTTATTTCAATATATTCCAGCTGGGGATTCAAGCGTTTCCCTGCCTCTGCAATGGCCACTCCCATTGCATCATCAGCTGTTTCAATGTCCTTTACCAACCAGGCTGCTTCTAATATTACCTTGTAATTCATCAACATACAACAATCAATCCTCACATATTCTTACAACTTTTATCATCTTTATAACCGTTTTATCTTTGAAATACTAAATGGCAAACAATTCGGGATTTTTTACTGTAAACACTCCCAATCGTACGCCGGCATCCAGCCATGCATGACCATAACTGAAACATACCAGGGCATTGACCCTGTCTTCATTCTCTACGAAATGGACACCGTCATTGTAATATGACCTGGCCATGTCAAGATAATCATCAGCTATCTTCCTGAGATATGACCCTTCTCCTGCTGAAGTCTTAACGTCTTTCAGTGCCCCTTCCAGCATAAGCATATACCGGTTGGTCTTTTCTTCAAGATTCGCAGGTTGAGACTGCATCAACCCAAAGTTATCGGGAAATAACGTAAATGTTCTTATTAATCTCCCAGGGGCCTCATCTATATGCTAACGTACTTTGTTCTTTGGTTTGGGCAATATACCGTTACCCATTCCTTCGATATCATATTCATCAAGAATCTCCCCTACGATCTCTTCAATGATATCCTCTATGGACAACAGCCCCACCACTTTCTGTTTCTCATCAACCACTACTGCTATCTGGATCTTCCTGAACTGGAGTTCCTTGAATATGGAAGCGATCTTGCGGTCACTCCTGACAGTCAATATGGGTCTCAGTATCTCTTCAACATTCATTCTTTCAAGTTCTTCATCCCGGTATTTCAGCAGGTCTTTGGCATATATCATGCCTATAATATTGTCAAAGTTATCCTTCCATACAGGAAGCCTTGAATGACCTGACTCATTGATCTTTTCAAGTGCTGTATCAAGTGTCATGGTATTTTCAACAGTCACCATATCAGCCTTATAGGTCATAGCCGTCTTTGCTTTTTCGTCAGTGAACTCGAAGACCTTATGGATATAGTCCTGCTCATGACGCTCGAACACGCCTTCTTCCACCCCGACCTTGAGTAAGAGTTTTATCTGGTCTTCTGTGATAAAGGGGTTCTTGATCTTTTCCTTGACACCTAAAATTCTCAGTACTATGCGGGTGATCTGGGTGAAAATAAACACAACCGGGTACAGTATCCTGGTGAGTAGTTCCAGCAGCCCGGCGATCTTCAGGGAATAGGTATCAGCATGCCGGGTGGCAAAGGTCTTTGGGACGATCTCCCCGAATACCAGGATAACCACTGTCATTACACCGGTGGCTATGGCAATACCCATATTACCAAAATAATTCAATGTCAGGGCAGTGACAAGTACGGAAGCAGTCACATTTACGATGTTGTTACCTACAAGAATTGTGGTAATGAACTTCTCAGGATGCTGCAGTTCCTTATGGATGATATTGGCATTTTTATCCCCTTTCTCGGCCAGGTGAAGCATCTTAATTCGGTTTACTGCAATAAAAGCGGTCTCGGAAGATGAAAAAAAAGCCGATAGCCCTATCAGTATTATGACGAACAAAATCTCAATTAATGTTATTAGATCAATCACTGCTCTATTAACCCACTTTTGTTGACTCTAATTGGTATTTGGTTCGTATACTTAAAAATTTTTCTGATAAATAAGATAGCGGGGCATGGATTCGAACCATGGATCTACGGGTTATGAGCCCGTCGGGATTTCCTGACTACCCCACCCCGCTTTTATGGTACTAATAAGGTAAGGGTAAGGGCTTAGATAGGCGATTATTAGTCATAAAGCCTTCGGTGACTTTTTTGGGTGCGGTTTATGATTAAGAAAATCAGGCCATAGTATAGTCCATACTCACATCCATATGTCGGCTTTGTAGACAAAGTGTCATATAAGCCGTCGGTGAGATGGTACCATTACGTAACAATCTTGCCAAATGGTAACGGTAATGAGATGTCTTCCATAATCTCCATAGTTTCTATGGTAGTGTCTGGCCGATTTAATCTCAAATCCCGGATAAATTCAGTTAAAACAGGCTCTGGCCCACGTGCCATAATCCTAACCGATCCATCAACATCATTATAAACAATTCCTGCCAGTCCTCTGCCCCTTCCCTGAGCTTCTACAATTTCCCGGTATCCTACCATCTGGGCATGGTCAGTTATGGTTGCATAGATGTTCTTCATTACAGCGGACATATAATCTCCTTTTTTTACCTGTGAATATGTATAGTTTTGTGGTCTTTACTTTATCAGCTTTGCCCTGCCACTTCTATCTGCCATGCCTCAAGGTCTGTGCTGCATGTCCGGTCTTTGGTTGATTAGGGGGCTGCCGGTGTGGTGATGCTTAGGAGCTGGGCGGGAGCATAGGGTGCTAATCCTGTGCGCCGAGAAGGGGTACAGGCGTTGCCATAGGAACTATTTTGTGGGCAGGGTGCTGGGGGAGGATGGGGACGGGGTCAGGCATCTGTGAGATGTATGGTCGTCACGGACCACCTGCTGGAAGCAGGAGGCATCATGAAGGTGCATGATTTTTTGAAGAAAATGAGGCACAAGTTTACCATTATCAAAGCTGCTTTTAAAAAAAAACGAGATAAACTAATTTCATACAACTTTATTATGTTTTACTTTTATTTTTTGCAGTTTGAAGTACATTTCTCCTCTGTTTTTTAATTCAGAAGCTAATTTATCTTTATTTTTTTTCCATTTTGGAGACAATGTGCTTGGTTTCATTTTAATCTCTCCGAATTATTTGTTATTAATTTATTTAATAATTCGTTTCGAATTTTATTGTTTTTCTTTTTTTCCTCTTCATAAATGTTATTAATCTCATTCATTAAATCATCTTCGTCTCTAATTTGCAATTCATTTCCATTTTTCTTTAGCAAAATAATATCAGTTTTTCTTCCAACTCCTGTAGGAGCTTGTGCCCATTTCTTGGCCTTAAAAGCAAAAAATAGACTTTCAATTTCAGATATTGAAGTGTTGTAATTATTTTCGTCAAAGTATATCTGCGAAAATAAGGACCCAGAACCAATTGACCCAACACCGAAATTTGTCGCTCGAAATGTACTGCCGTCGTCAGTTATATAAACAATTTCAGCTTTATCATTTTTATCAAAACCTGATAAAATACATTCAAACTCCAACCGGAATTCCATTAGCCAGCCATATATGAATGATCTGACTTCTTCGGGAACAATTTCTGAATTCGAAAAAAATTTTTCTGACGATATCCCACTTAATCTTTTTACCATATCTTCAATAGTAGATTCTCTTGTGGTTTTAATGAATTTTGAAATAATATCAACAATGTCTTCAAAACTTGAAGTGTCTGAAATATTGGATTGAAGATCTAAAGTAGTCATATCAGCGTATAATGCTGATCCAGCAAATCCAATTCCAACATTATTAATTGAAATAATTTTAGGTGAATTGGACTCAAATTCATAACTTGGAAAATCTTCTCCAAATGATTTGGTTAATAACCTATCTGCAATAATAACAATTGTATTGCCATCATTAGCTATTGATGCTTGAACTAACGTCATAATGATTCCATTTCATTTATGATTAATTATATTTTTTCATTTGATTTTTTAAAAATACTAGTGCCTGATATGTGGAAATATAATAATATTCAAAGTAATACATAAAGGATGCACATGAATCACCCCTACCGCAATTACGGTATACCCAGTACAAATTACCGGGCCTGTATATAGCGATTTTGGGGAATTATCCCCTGTTATCCTTCCATGATTATTAGATATACCCAGAAGCTAACATATCTTTGTGATAAAGTATGAGCCCGGATACATCATCAGCCATAAATCTCCCAGGTTGGGACCATTAGAGAATAAAGGCCACATTATCTAATGACATGTTGTGTGACTTAAACACTTCGGCATTTACCCCCCTCTTTACATCAATGACAAAGTGTCACATAAGCCGCCGGTGGGAATTGAACCCACGACCTACTGATTACGAATCAGTCGCTCTGCCAGGCTAAGCCACGGCGGCAAAAAGTTACCAGGCGATTCACCCTAATATCTATTGTATCCATTATCTACTTATCGTTCTTTCGGATACGCTTAACTTCCACCTCACCTAAGGAAGGCACATAACAGGCTTTTAGTCCCATGCGGGAAAAATCCTCATCCGTAAACACTTCCTTCAACTGCCCGGAATCCAGCCTATCCTCCTTCTTAAGGTGGTTATTAATAGTGCCGAGATAGAATTTCTCCTTAGACCTGGCAATCTTAGCAAGGATATTCAAAAGCCTAGTCTTTTTAATTCCACCAGTCTGTAAAACGGGTTCTTGTACCTCATTCTTGTCAGTTTCCGATATCAACAACCCCTTCGTTTCCACTGGAACCCCCGCAGGCTTATGGTGCTTCACCCATTCAGTTATCAGTTGCGCACTTTCCCTGCCTGTACATACTTTCATTTCCCTGTCCATCCACTCCGGCAGATACTCCCGCACCCCCATCCCGCCCTCGCTCGCAAACCTAAAATCACACAGCACCAGCACTCCATCCTCATCTGCTGCACGGTGTACCCGCCCCAATGCCTGCAGTGCCCTGTTCATGGCAGGCAGGGTATAAGCTATGAACATCCCCTGTTTTTTCCCGTACTTGCCTTTGTAATACTCATTCACAGTCTTCTGTATCTCAGTATAAGCAGTCAGCGGCAGTCCCACCACCATGGCACCTTTCAGGGCTTCGCCCCGGTAGTCTATCCCCTCACTCATCTTGCCGCCTGCCACCGCAAGCAGTACCCCTGGTTTAGTGGCACTCTTAAGCCCAGCCTGGAAGAACCTGGCCAGCACTGATGATACCTCCTTCGAGTCCCTTGGTTCGAGGTAGATCTGTTTGCCTGCTGCCTTTGCAATCGTGGTGCAGACATCCATGTACTGGTTCAGCAGATTATATGAAGTGAAGTAGACCACAACATTGCCAGGTACATTTATGATGAACGCTTCCAGATGCTGCTGTATCTCAGTCACATTATCCCGGTCATCCCTCTGCGAACTCTGTGTGGTGGCCCTGCTTGCTGTCAGTACCAGCCTGTTCTCAGGTGGGAACTGGTTCGGGAGTGTCAGTATGGTTGCCCTGCCGTTTTTAGCAAAATAGTACAGTTCATACGCTTCAGGTGGTGAGAATGTCCCGGAGATCATTACAGTAGCATGGTGCTGGCCCACCACGCTCTCTATCTGCAGGCTGGGGTCAAGGTTGCGTATCTCCAGCGTGGTGGATGTGTAGGTATTGCCCCCCACCTTGCGTTCTTCAGTGTATTTCAGGGGCACGTAAGCCTCATCGTTCTTTGCAAAGTTCAGCATGAACAGGAAGTCACCTACCTTTTGAAGGTGTATCTCAGATGATTCGGATCCCTTCTCCTTCTGCCTGGCTATCACATCGCCCAGGTTCATCAGTTCACCCACCATCCTGTCATCCTCCCGCACCAGGCTTTCACCGAACACAAAATCCGAGAACATATGCGGGTCGAACCACTCCTCTGATGATGTGCCTTTCTCGTTCATCTTTTCCATGAACTTCATTATCCTGGGCAGTATCTGCTCTGCCACGGCCAGGCTCTGGTTCAGGCCCGCCTTCCTTGCCTTCATCCTTGATGATTCCACTTCTTTTATGGCTTTCTTTACAGAGAACTGATGCAGGACATCGCTGTTCACAGCCCGCACAGTATCGCCCAGGTTATGGGCCTCATCTATAAGCAGGATGGTCTTTTCAGGATCAAGACCCAGCCAGTTGTACATGGCATCCCTGTAGGTATCATCAAACACATGATTGTAGTTCAGGATAACCACATCAGCATCTTCTGCCGATAATGCCATAGCTTCATAGGGACAGATATCGCCGCAATGTTCGTCCAGTTTGTCCAGGTAAATAATATTGTCCCCGATTGCCCGGCCCACTTCCTGGGCTTTCCTGGAACTGCGAAACTTAATTTCCCCATCAAAGAGATAAGCTTCCTTGGACAGCAAATAATATGGACAGCAGGAACGCGCCCCTCCCTTCTCATCCATTATCAATTCAAGCAGCGAATCATCCTTTGAAGGGTCATAGACCGTATCCTGCGACCTTCCTGCCAGAGACATATATTCCTGCATCTTTGATTCCAGCAGTTGCCTGGTCATGATCTTTAGTAGATCACATCCCAGGTAGACGCTGTCCATCTCATCCCTCAACTGGCAGGTCTTTGCCTTGCCTACAAGGTATGCAACCCTTGGACGCTTGTTTGTGTTCTGCCTTATCTTCTTGATCTCGTCCAGATAGATAGAGACCTGGCTTACAGTGCGCAGTACAACCACAATGCGTTGATCACTCCTGGCAGCAAGCAGAGCCGACAAGATACTGGTCTTCCCGCTGCCGGTGGGTGCATCCACCATAAATACGCTGTGCCCGCCGGTGCGAACTATTTCTGCCGCTGCTTCCAGCATTTCACGCTGGTGGGGCCTGTATCCGGGATAGGGGAACCAGCGGTCGATATCTTTGTCCAGAATTTAACACATCTCCACAAAATTTTCAAGCATCTTTAACCCCAGGTCTCCGCTCTTCTCGGGGTGGAACTGGGTCCCCATCACGTTCCCTTCCTTATTGACGACAGCGGCGGCAAACTCTATGCCGTATTCGGATGATGCCAGTACGTAGTCAATGATCACGATGTCTGTCATGTGGTACCTGAAGGATTTAAGGATAAATAAATGTGAGGATTTGGGGGTTGACCTGAGTATCTAATTCGGTGTAAATAATCCTCTAAACGGCTGCCAAAGATAGTCTAAACTACTAATACTCTTATAGTCCAGATGTAATGACAGAAAAATCCTTATTTTCCTTATTTTCCAGTCTGGAGATATACTTCTTCATACGGCTGTATGACTACGAAACCTTCTCCCTTAAAGGCCATCTGTAATGACTCACCACTGCTCCGTCCCACAAATGTCTTCAGGGAAACATCGGTTTTCAGGTCAGGTTGAAGATTGCCTGACCATGCCACCGTGGCATTGGGGTCAGTAAATACAGGATTTTCCGGTGTTACTTTGAGTGTCAGTGGGTCGTAATGTGTGGTTATGGCAATCATGCCTGTTCCTTCAAGTCTTACATTGAAAAGCCCGCCTGCCATTACTCCTGCAACCTTTTTTAGCATTTTTATATCCCACTGGATCGATTCCTCGAATGCCAGCAGGTCGTTGCCGTTGACAAATATGGACTGGTTGTCAAGGTTGATGACCGATATCTTCTTACCATTGTCTGCCAAGTATAATTTGCCTGCACCTTCTGCTTTTGTAAGGCTTACGCCTTCCCCTGTAACGGCTTTTTTCAGCATTTTGCCAATTCCGTGTTCCATGACCCCTTCCCTGGTGAACTTGATATCTCCCAGGTAAGCTACCATTGATCCCATTTTAGTCCATACTTTTCCTTCAAGATTTACCTCAAGCAACCGGTCCCGTTCCAGTTCGAATGTGCCCTCTTCAAGATCACGCTGTCCGGTCGAATCAATAAATTCATCGATTGAGTATTTTCCCATTTAGTCTCCTCCATATCCAAAAAATGGATTAAATATTTAAGTACATTTCATAGGTTAAGTATTTTTTCAGATGTGAAGGGATAATCAAATGGTAACGGATGTTTTTTTATTTCAACGTTAAGGCGGTCAATGATTGATACTGCCTTGGTCAGTGGATACCGCCTGGTCAGGGTATATTGTATATCCAGCCGTGAGTATCAGGTATCTCACCGTAATGGATGCCAGTGATCTCTTCGAACAGTCTCCTTGCTATTGGTCCGATCTGGCCGTGATTGATATTGATATTTGTTTCCCTGTACTGGATCTCATCAACCGGTGATATAACGGCTGCGGTACCGGTACCAAATACTTCCTGCAACCGTCCCTCTTTCGAGGACTGGATGAGTTCATCGATCGAGATACGCCGCTCACTAACCTTCATGCCCCACGATTTTGTCAGGTCCAGTACGGTATCCCGGGTGACGCCGGGCAGGATCGAGCCTTCCAGTGGTGGTGTTATTACTTCATCGTCTATAACAAAGAAGATGTTCATGGTACCCACTTCGTCGATATATTTATGGTGCTCACCATCGAGCCACAGGACCTGGGTGAAACCTTTCTCCTGTGCGATCTCGGCCGGGAGGAGGCTGGCTGCATAGTTACCTGCGGTCTTTGCATCGCCAACCCCGCCTTTGATCGCCCTTACATATTCCTCTGGCACGAGCAGGCTGACCGGGTTGAAGCCTTCTTTGTAGTATGCACCTACAGGGGAGAGGATTATCATGAACCGGTATGTTGAGGAGGGGTGGACGCCGAGGAAATTTTCTGTGCCGAAGATAAAGGGGCGTATGTATAATGAATGTCCTGTGTCTTTTGGTATCCAGTCCCTTTCCAGTTTTACTAGTTCGGTCATGGCATCGAAGAACATGTCCTTATCGATCGTCGGTATGCACATCCTCTCATTGGACCTGTTCATCCTCTCCAGGTTCTTTTCGGGCCTGAAGATGTTGATGCTGCCATCTCTAACATGAAAGGCTTTCAGTCCCTCGAATACAGCCTGGGCATAATGCAGAGTGCACATGGCGGGTTCAAACTCTATCTTACCGTAGGGTTCGATCCGTGGGTTGATCCATTCCCCGTTCTCGTAGTCCATACTGAACATGTGGTCTGAAAAGACTTCACCGAAACCAAGATTTTCAAAATCAACTGTGTCGATCTTACTGGTTTTGGCTTTTGTTATTTTTATATCAGACATGGTTGATGCCCCTTATCATTTTAAATACGTGATGGATTACTTATTACTGATTAATCTAAATAAAGATAATGGAATTATGGGTTGGAATGTGGGTTGTGATTGACAGGGAATTGAGAGTTAGTATTCTAAGATATGGATTTACATGGATTGATCAATGGCATAGCAGGAAAGTGTAGAATGGTCTTCATCTGAGACTTTTTATTATTTCCTGGAACGGTTTAGAACCACAGAGGGCACAGAGAAAACAGTAGCGCTCTGTGTCCTCTGTGCTCTCTGTGGTTGATCTTCTTTGCCATGATCCATTTATCCTACTTGATCAGAATAAATTAAAAAATCTCTAATTTGTTGAATATTATTTTGTTGAGTATTATTCTGCCAAGTGGTAAGTACAATATTGTATAGTTTGTACAAAACCATTATAATACTAAAACTATTACAACTATTGATTTAATAATTTATCGATGGTCGAAATGGAGAACGATAGATATATTGTGGTTCACGGGTGCAGGAAATGCGGAAAATGTGACCAGGTGTGCCCTGTGGATGCACTGTACAGGGTTGACGGTGAGGCACGCATAGATTATGATAAATGCACACGCTGCGGTAAATGTATGGAAATATGCCCGAATAAGGCCATAATCTACCTGGACTGACCAGCCAGGGCTTTCAGGCATCCTTCCAGCGTGCCGTTACCTGTTATATCTGGAACAATTCCAAGATCACACATCATGCCCGCGGTCTTTGGCCCGATGGCGATCACTGTTTTACCTGCTACATCCCCTGCCGATACACCGGACACAGCAAATGACTTCCCGCTGGTAAATATGACCGCATCCACGTCAGGCAGTATTTTCCTGAGATCGTTTCCAGTTGGGACCAGCCTGTAGGCTACTCCTTCCAGCACCCGGGCACCTGAAGCAGTAAGCGACTCTACCAACCCTGGATTTGGGATATCGGGCCGTACTATTGCTACGGTCCTGCCCCGGATGCGTGACCCGAGATGGGATGCGAAATGGTCAGATGAGAATGAGGGAATGGTTTCACAGTTGAGCCCCTTATCGACGATGGCTTCCTGTGTACTGGGACCGACTGCTATAATAGTAGTAGTATCCGGGACACTGCCGCACTGTTCAAAGAAGTACCTGACACCCATAGTGCTTGAAAAGATAAGAAAATCCACTTTGCCTGAGGCCACTTTCCTGCAAAGTTCATCCAGTGATGCAGGATTATCCGGAATTTTGGTCTTCATTGTCGGGACCAGTATTGCATCATGACCGTACTTTGAAAAAAGTTCACGGGTGCCGCCGGACTTTTCTTCCAGCCGGGTTACTGCGATTTTCATCTGATTGAATATCTCTGGTATATGATTTAACTTCTTCCAATTATTGTTCCGGACCCATTGCCCCTGTCCTGATGTTTTGAGGTTTTCAAGAAAATGGAAATTTCAAACAGGACAACATCAATTGTTGCAATCTTTAAAGAGCGTAAAGTGGTCTATATGATATGTAATGAATATAATGTTCTTGATTATACTCTCGTATTGCCACATCAAAAATAAGATAAGAAGCTACGAAAAAACTACGCAGTTCGTATCTTCTGTTCAAATTCGGTAATGGTCCTGCTCGTAGCTGCCAATTTCAAAAGTTCATTCAGCCTGGACTTGTTCCTGATATGATGGATCATATCAATCATATTAGCGGAAATGTTTCCAAATCTAGCTGATAACACATAAATGATGCTTTCTTCCATTCCCTTTTCCATTCCTTCTTTCTTTCCTTTCTCAATTCCTTCATTGAGAATATCCTGATATATTACTGATTCTTGCATTATCTCCACCTTCATCAAGCTTTTAACTAATTCCTTCGGGTATCTCAATCCTGCCAGTACGCCGGTGCATACAGACATATCTGCTTTTAAAGCCTCATCTTTTATATCGGCATTCTGTACCAGGTCAAAGCATGCTTCCAAACATTTATTATCATTGGTATTTCCATGATTTGTTAATGGAAGTATTGGGAACAAACCGTATAAATCCTTATCGATGATCATCTTCGGATCCATTTCCCAGACTTTCAACACCCTGTACTTAAATTTCATAATGTCTTCATTATATATTGAATTCACATACGTATCAGGAGTATTGGGTCCGAAATTGTCTGAATTCAGGTATATCACCACTGGATAAACCGGTAACCCGTATTTATCAACAATTCTGGCATAGTACGACATCATACGCCGCGGCATATTCGAATCACGTGTACTCTGGAATTCAATATGCAAAATGAATTTATCATCTTCACAATCAGCACGTCTGTCCTCAATTTTGACAACATAATCAGAATCATGTCCACTATACGGCAATTCCTTATCCAGAGGCATAACATCACCTTCGAACTCATCGAAGATGAGGCTCACGAAATGTTCAGGGAACTTACCCGATAAAAATTTTAGAGTAATGTCATAAGTTTTCTGCAATCTATTTCCACCTGCCGTATTGCTATCCCTATATAACGGCCATATTGGTAATAGTGGTTAGCCAAGCATGGTGAAAGTATTCGATTAATTTTGAACTATCATCAAAAGCCTTTGCTCCCCCTTTTCCTCTTATCATCCCCGGATTGAGTAAATTCGGTTTTTTCCTGAACATTATATGAGGTGCTTCGGATACCTTGCAGTAACTCATAGCAATAGTGATAAATATTTTCTCCACCACCTAAATTTTCCGTGTCCTAAAGAATCGACCCGGCATCCTTTCATTTTAATAACATGACTGTGACATCGCAGCAGACACAACCCTTACTATCGTACCCACCGCCACAGTTTTGGTCATAATGGTCTCACTTGTGATGCTGCTGCAGCAACTGATATCCCCTCTCCCGCCCACGCTGGTACCGATACTTTAGATCGGCCTGGGTGCGGTATCGTATTCTGTGTTCATCTGGTTGGCGCAGAAAGAAGAGATAGGGGAGATCAGGCGGTTAATTGGTGGCGGGAGGGGCAGGATTTTCAAAATGTATGGCAAAATGCAAAATTAATATCGACACAGATTTCACAGATTACACTGATTTCCACAACAACTATTAATCTGTGTAATCAGTGTAATCTGTGTCTCAAAATTCCGAGCAATATAATCAAAGTGGATACCCCCTTATAATCAATTAACTTTAATTTGAAAGGGATACGTATGATGTTTTTCTCATCATGTATCTAATTTCAGTAGCAAGATAAACAAATGCGTTTATAATTTCTTATATGTTGAACAACTTGAGATGTGACAATGGATACCAGCTTTCTACTACTGTCAGTCGTCATAGGTTTTATTCTCGGTATATTCAGCGGGCTGGTGCCAGGTATCCACACCAACACATTCTCTTTCATCTTAGCCGCCTGTTCCCCCGTACTTGATGAACTGGGCTTTAGCCCGGTAGGTGTTGCAGCTATTATCATATCCAATGCCGTGACCCACACCTTTCTTGACATTATACCGTCTGTATTCCTGGGTGCGCCCGATCCAGATACATCACTGGCTGTGCTGCCCGGGCACCAGATGCTGCTGGACGGGCATGGTTCTGAGGCGGTCAGGCTGTCGGCACTGGGCAGTGCAGGCTCGGTAGTGGTCTCACTGGTACTGATACTGCCCATGGCAATATTCTTTGCCGGTGTATATCCGTTTGTGGACCAATACATTGGCTGGATACTGCTGGCTATTGTGCTGGTGATGGTCTATACCGAGCGTGGTGAGGTGGTAGAGGGGCAGGGGCCATTGGTGAGGATGAAATACAGGATGTTTGCTGTAGTGCTGTTTTTGGGCTCGGGTCTTCTGGGCTTGTTCGCTTTCAGGTCCCAGGCATTGATGGACCCGCTTATCATGATCGGCGAGCCTTCCATACTCATGCCCCTGTTCAGCGGGCTGTTCGGGGCGTCCATGCTGGTGATAAGCATGCTGACCGATACGGTCATACCTATGCAGGTAAGTTCCAGGCTG
>JAUVLO010000058.1 GCA_030600695.1 Methanosarcinales archaeon
AAACATACTAATAGAGATGCCAGAATTCGAAACTGATTTAAGGCCAATGGGGATGCTGAACCGCAATAACCATATTTTATATCCGGAAGATGCATCGTCATATATAATACCTGGAAATGAAGTGGTAACATGGTATGCAGAAAATACTGTCTTAACAGATGATGCGTTATTGTGGAAACATAATGGAAGTGCAGTGGAGTTCAAATATCAAACTGATAACGATTTATTTGATTATCCTCCAGATGGTGATATGTGGCAGAACCCTGATTATTATTTAGCAAATGGTGCTATAGGCGATTGTGAGGATTTTTCACTGGCATTTGCTTCAATACTGGAGGCAAAAGGAATTCCTGCTGAAGTCCTTGGGGTGACTTTAATAAACGACAGACTGCACTGGGTGGTAAGATATTCTTTTAATGACCAGATCAATTATGCCGATATTAATCGAAAAAATGTCATAATCTGGCATAATTCAAATCCCACTATAGATGAAGAATGGGTGAGTATTGATCGCCAAGCATTAAGCAAAATTACTAAAAATTAATCACCCACGCATCTCCCCAATCTTCTTCGCAATCTCCCTCACAATCCCGGACTTAACCCCCTTCTTATCCACCAGCACCCGTCCGCTGACCTTCCACCATGATTTCGGGTAAGCCTTATCCCTCTCCACCGTCGGGTTCAGGCCCAGTTCCTTTGCAGCCTGCACGATCTCCTTCAACTCGGGCGAGGTGACCGATATTTTCCTTGGTATGATACGCCCACTGCTTCTGCTATTGCCTTTATCGATATAAGCAGGCCATATCACATACTTATCCCTGTCTCTTAGCATAACACCAGTTATATCATTAATATGACATGAACGTTTTTACATCGGACGTGCGAGACTATAACGATCAAACCAGCCTTGGATCTGTGATCTCGCCTTTCAAAGCAGATGCTGCCGCAGTTTCAGGAGATGCCAGATACAGTAGTCCCCCCTTCCCCATCCTGCCTTTGAAGTTACGGTTGGACGTGGACACACACACTTCACCCTCTGCCAGCACACCCAGATGTGCACCCAGACACGGCCCGCAGCCCGGTGGTCCTAATGTGGCTCCGGCTTCGATAATACTTGAGATATATCCCTTCTCAATAGCCTCAAGCAGCACAGTCCTTGAAGCAGGTATTATAATAGTACGAACAGCCACCTTTTTCCCCTTCAGTATCCGGGCTGCCGCCTCCAGGTCCGCAAGCCTGCCGTTGGTGCATGAACCGATAAAGACCTGGTCCACATTGATCCCTGCCACTTCATCCACATCACATACATTATCAACGCTGTGGGGTTTTGCCACCTGTGGAGCCAGGCCATCGACATCCAGGTTGACCTCTTCAATATAATCAGCCCCCTCATCGGCATATACAGGAGTATAGGCATCAACGGCACGCCCTTTAAGGAACTCCTCGGTTTTCTTATCAGGCGGCACGATCCCTGCCTTCCCGCCCATCTCAATAGCCATATTGCACAGCGTCATCCTGCCCGAAATGCTCATCTCCTCAATGGCAGTACCATAATATTCCATGGCCTTGTAGGTCGCACCGTCTGCACCAATATGCTTGATCACATGCAGCGTCAGGTCCTTTGCAGACACTCGCTCTGCCGGTTTCCCAACAACCGTGACCCTCATGGTCTGGGGGACACGGAACCACAGTCTGCCAGATGCAAATATCTCGGCCATGTCAGTAGCACCCACACCCGTACCGAACGCGCCAAAGGCACCGTAGGTACATGAATGGGAATCGGCACCCACTATCAGCCTGCCGGGAAGGGCAAATCCCTGCTCCGGTAACACCTGGTGGCATATCCCCTCACCCACATCATACAGGTTCGGGATGCCCTGCTGCTGCACCCACTGCCGGATGTCATGCTGCAGGTTGGCAGCCACATCAGTACTTGCAGGCACAATATGGTCAAACGGGATCACTATCCGTGCCGGGTCCCAGACTTTCTGCACTTCCATCTCCCTGAATGCCTTTACTGCCAGTACGCTGGTGCCGTCGTGGGCCATGGCACAGTCCACATCGGCAATCACAAAATCACCGGCCTTGGCATCAGATTTCGATGCCCTGCTAAATATCTTTTCACTTATTGTTGCCAAAGGCGTTAACTCCGGTCGTCTGTTAGAATTGATAGTTTTAGGTTTACCGCTAGAATTGATAGTTTTAGGTTTTTTGGAATCCACTTCAAAAAGCAGGGTATTTTGACCGGATTTACAGGATTTACAGGATGTTGACGTTGCGGTATATCCTGTCGATCCTGTTAATCCTGTCTAATAATTTTTAAATTACTCTTAGATTTGAAGTGGATACGTTTTTCGTTAGAATTGATAGTTTTATTTAGATATGTATTGAACATATCGATTACAAATTACAATTTTATTGTCGAAAACCTTACTTATCATGGGATTGAATAAATACCCCCTACTTATCAGGTGAAAACAAATGCAGTATTCCAGAAACAAACTTGTCGACCTTGTTGGAAAAAAGCCAGGTGACATAGAGATATGCGATGTAACTTTGAGGGACGGTGAACAAACACCAGGTACAGCTTTTACCCTGAATGAAAAGAAAAATATTGCTCAGGGACTCGATAATATCGGTGTAGAAATAATCGAAGCCGGATTCCCTGTAGTATCCCACGCTGAGCGGGATACTGTCAGGGAAATTGCAAATATGGGTCTTAATGCAAAGATCTGCTGCCTGTCCCGTTCTGTGATATCAGATATCGATGTTGCTATAGGGTGCGATGTGGATATCGTAAGCATATTCATTGCCACGTCTGACCTTCATTTGAAATATAAGTACCATAAGACCTGTGCCGAAGCTACACAATGCGCATTTGATGCCCTGGAATATGCCAAGGATCACGGGCTGATAGTCAGGTTTGCAGCAGAGGATGCTACACGTACGGATATAAATGTCTTGAAAAATGTGTTCAGGATGGCAGAAGAACGGCATGCAGATTATGTGAGCATAGCCGACACCGTCGGGATTTTAAATCCCAGTACAACGTATTATCTTGTCAGTGAGATCAAGAAAGATATCAATGCCGATATCTGTATTCACTGCCATAACGACTTAGGAATGGCCACTGCCAACACCATCGCTGCTGCAGAAGCCGGAGCCAAACAGCTCCATACCACGGTCAACGGTCTGGGGGAGAGGGCAGGTAATGCTTCACTGGAAGAGTTACTTATGGCATTGATGGTCCAGTACGGCATTGAGCGGTATAATACTACAGATCTAACCAGGCTGTCAAAAATGGTAGTGGAATATTCGGGGGTAAAAATGGCAAAGAACAAGGCAGTGGTGGGTGAACATGCTTTTGCCCATGAGAGCGGTATCCATGTGGCCGCGATCCTGGAAGAGCCCAGCACATATGAACTGTTCTCTCCTGAACTGGTGGGAGGTAAGCGAAGCCTGATCATTGGCAAGCATACAGGTACCAAGGCATTGAAGGGAATTATCCATACCATGGGTTATGACCTAAACCATGACCAGTTGTGCGACCTGCTTGAAAAGGTAAAGGACTGCACACATGCCAAGAGGGGTATACCCTGCAAACGCCTTGATGATTTTATCCAGGAAATTATGGCCAAATGATGACGGGATAATAACCAGATAATGAACGTATGATGACCAGATAATAACGGATTTTAATACATTGTGCACGTGGCCCGGGCCAATAGTACAGAAACACCATCCTTTCCAAGTTCTGTTTTTATTATAGTGGCCAGTTCATCCTTTCCTGTATTCCTGATATCAAGTATCAGTGTATCTGGTACAAGGGTCTGTACGACACCGGTCATATCAGGCACGGCCTGCCCGCCGGTGAGGGCTGCAATATTATTCTGGAGTACAACTACAAGTACACTCTTATGGTGGTGTACAGCCTCGATAAGCCCCTGCAGCCCTGTGTGTACAAGTCCGTAATCGCCTATCAGTGCAATACCTTTCTCAGTAAATCCTGTTGCCGTGGCAATGGAAGAACCCAGGGAATAGGCCATATCCACCACTTCCATGGGCGGCGGGGCAGTCATTACCGAGCACCCAAGGTCACCGGCCACAGGCACATCGAGGCTGCCAAGTACCTCATATAGTACCAGATACGGACAATCTTCACACAGGTTTTTAGAAAGTCCACCTGTGGTGGACGTTAAACCGCGGCTTTTTCTTGTCTCGGGCTGGCAGGTCCTGCTGACCTTATTCATGTCAATGTTTTCCAGTGCCAGAATAATGTCACTGGCTTCGATCCTACCGTATCCGGTATGCCCGGTGAGCTTGCCAAGCACCCCACTGCAGTATATCTGCTCTTCAATAACAGGTTCGGTCTCCTCTATCACAAGTATCCTCGAATGTTGCTCAATGAACTTGTCAATGATGGGTCTTGGAAGCGGGTTTACCATGGTCAATGCCAGGTGTGAGATATTCCGGAACCTGTCAGCAGAGATTATCTCTTCTACCATACTTGAGGGATAACCTGAGGAGATGATACCAATGTCCTTGCCGCGCTGGTAAAGCCTGTGTGTCCCTGCCATTGCACTTTCTTTTTCCATCAACGGGTATGATTCACAATGGAAACGCTGGTGCTTTCCTTTCATTGTAAAGGCCCAGGTGTCCCTGTCAAACTTCTGGAAATTACCAGTGTCAGCAGGAGTTCTCTTTACTACCCCTTCCATGCTGTTCAACCTGTCTGTCAGGCGCATGATCACTGGCGTGCGTACCTTTTCAGACAGCAGGAATGCACGCCGCATTGAAGTATATGCTGCCTCCGGGCCGGGCGGGTCAAGAACCGGCACTTCTGCCAGCAGGCCGTAATACCGGGAATCCTGTTCGTTCTGGCTCTGCTTCACGCCGGGGTCGTCACCTGTTAGTATTACCAGGCCGGCCCCTATGGTGTGGGTAGCCGAAGTGATGAGCGGGTCGGCCAGTATGTTCATTCCTACGTGTTTGACTATGACCAGGGAACGCCGGCCTGTGGCTGAAGCGCCGAGTGCCGCTTCCAGTGCGACCTTCTCGTTTACTGACCAGCGGGCATCCACACCAGACCCGATCAGCAGTTTCATTATGCCGGTAATTGGATAGCCCGGAACCCCGGTTGCAAATGCGATACCTGAATCAAGTGCACCGAACACCAGGGCCTGTGAGCCGGTAATTGGTTCTGACATTGGTGGCTTATTTATGAGTGTTGATATTTAAGGATGGTTCTAATAATGGATTAATGTAGGAATATCGAGAATCTATTAGCTAACGGCGGGCAGGATATCGTTATGATCATAGACATTCCGGTTAATTATGCCATCGAAATGAGAATCAAAACTGAGGATCGTATCTATGTCATACGTTTTTACAAGAGCGATCGAAGTGCAATCTGTAAAACTTAAACCCCTGCTGCAATATTCATTGAAAATATCCCAGGATTTATTGAATACTTCTTCGTCCACCCTTAACAAAATTACCCGCGGGGATTCAATGATCGCTTTTCCGATGGTTAATGGAATTTCGGCACTTTTTGTTCTCACACGTGCAAGAGTTACCGTTTCATCAAACACGTAATCTGATGTATAAACGGTTCCACCCCTGCCACTTAATGCAAATTTCAACAAACGTACTGCTTCAGCATGGTGAGCATCATTTTTTGAATTCACGCCAAAGAATACGCACGAATCAATAAATATTGACAATTATTCACCGCCGTAAAGATATTCATCTATTTTTTTAGCGTCGGTTTTACCCATGTCAACAGGATTGTGCATCAATTCCCACAAAGCATCGTCTTCAATTGGTGTTTCAGATATTGATATGTGTGCAATAAAGTCATCTTCGTGGGCACTGGCATATTCGACCGCATCGTCAATTAACTGTTGCTGCGTCAACTTCAAATCCCTGAGTCTTAATCTGGACTGCATCTTTTCTATTCTGTTTTTTGTTCTTTTTGGTATACGTGTTGGAATAGTTGACATTTAATTCACCTTGTAGTATATGCCGTAGCATATGCTACATTGTAGTATTGTTACATATAATTTTTTGATTGTATATCAGGTATAACCTGATGTACTTTAAGTAAATCCAACCACATGAAGAATCCTGTTTCATAAAGTTCCGATACAAAAATAAGGCCATATGACCCATACTCAACTTATCTTCCAAATATTCCCAATCTTCAATTAACATTTTCTTTCTCCTCCCCACTATCCAGTTCTTCAATCAATTCTGAATATCTTCATAAGTAACCACAGATAAAACAACGGGCCGCAACTATAGATTCTTCATATTTTTACCATACCCACCTCCCCCATCTTTCGCTGCCGCATACCACAGTATTTGGCCCATTCTTATATTCGTTATCGGTGGGTAATATTGTTCAACGAGTAACTTCAGTTCTTTAACAAATATATCTATAACCTTTGGTCCACCCAGCCTCGGAAATTCAGTTGATATGAAGTGGATACTATTGTCTCAAAAGTTTTGAGTTAATTAGAGTGTCCAAACGCTATAATATGGGTGTTAGAGAGCTTGCAGAGATGTGACCGTAGAGAGGGGTAAAGTTACTAATATTGATAGGTTTTACTCCCTGTAATTTCTATGATCTTAAAAGAAACATCGGTATTCTTGGAATCAACCATTTAATGTAACTTTTATATGATATTTCCATTGCTGGAACTTCAAGATATTTTTCAATTGCTTTATTACTTGCAAATATTTTTAAGAATAGGGAAGGGTAACTATTTATTAATTTTGTTAGTATCAATGAATAGTTTAAATTATCAATAAATTCTGATTTACAAATCATCTCATAATTTTTTATTGTTTCCATATCATCATTATTTAATATTATTTTAGAAATAACTTCTACTGCAATCTGGCCGGACCTGATAGCATAAGCAATACCTTCTCCGAGAAAAGAATCAACAAATCCAGCAGAATCCCCACTCAAAACAACTCTTGGACTTGTTATCCGTCGTTTTACTCCTCCTGCCGGAATTATATGGCCATGTAATTTATAATCATCATGAAAGTTATTTTCATTTAAAAAATCCAACATTGCCTTTTTCGGATGGGGCAAGTGTTTTGCTAATCCACCTATTCCAACAGAATAATAGTTTTCATGTGGAAATATCCACCCGTAACCCTGTTTAAACCGTCCAAAGTGAAGGTCAATAGCATTATGTATATATTTATCAATTGATTCATCATCAGCTTCAATTTCTGCAACAACACCTATTGCATATTCATCTTTTCGATCTTTTCTTCGAATTTGATATTTTAATTTACCTTGTGCCCCCTCTGCTATAATGATAAATTTTGCTTTATATGTATCATTATCAGTAAAAACCTCTACATAATCACTATTTTCCCGGTAGTCGAGGACCTTTTCTCCCATTTTAATTTCAATTCCGGTATCTCCGGCTTTTTCAAGCAGATAATTGTCTAAAACACTTCTGGTTATTAAAACTGCTATCCTGCTATCCTTATGCTGTTCGACAACCTGGCCTTTGAATTGCACTCTTGCACCAAAAATATCTCTTTCAATCATAGACTCAGGAATCTCAAAATCAAGATATGACATCGCATGTTCGGAAAGACCTCCCCCACATGGTTTATATCTTGGAAAAATTTCTTTTTCAATTAATAGAGTCTTCAAACCTTTTTTTCCTGCAATTCTACCAGCGGCAGACCCGGAAGGACCCCCACCTATAATAATCAGATCATACATACAATAATTTCCTATTACCAGGTTGCCCCAAAACACAAGATGAGTACAAACCAAACCCATTTGATCTTTATCGGTGGACCGGAGACCACAGGCAGAGAGTGGACTTGAGTAATTGGAGCAACTTATCTGTTGAGAGTTGCGCTTGAGTTAAACAAATACCTTTCTGTTTATTTTTCGAGACTTTTTAATTTATTCTGATCAAGTAGGATAAATGGATCATGACAAAGAATCAACCACAGAGGACACAGAGGACACAGAGCGTTATTGTTTCTCTGTGCTCTCTGTGCACTCTGTGGTTATAAACCGTTCCAGGAAATAATAAAAAGTCTCTATTTTTCAGTTGATAATCCCACGACAATCTTAAATACCGACATAACCTTTTTCAGTTCATGCTAATCTCCTATGAACTATTAGGCAAACTGTTCGTATACCTGGTAATCGCAGTTATAATTGTAACAGGAATCGCGTTACTATTTGGTGCCTATAGTATCAGGAAACACAAGATCATATTCCCGAATTACATCTTATTTATGCTCTATCTCTTCTACTCGCCTGCAAAATGGATATGCAGGATCTTTTCTATTAAAGAAGAAATTGTAGATGAGATATTGATTGAGGTCAAGAATGCGGTTATGCTTGATGAGTTCAAAAAGACAAAGGTGAGGCGCGCTGTTATCCTGCCGCAGTGTATGAGGCATCCTGAGTGCAAGGCGCGATGCGACCCAATTGTGGGGTATGAGTGCACTAAATGTGGCAAGTGTGATATTAAATACATAGTAGAAGCAGCAGATAAGTATAATTTCAAAGTGTTTGTTGTGCCGGGCGACAGTTTTGTCAGGAAGATAATAAAATCATACGACCCGGGCGCATGTCTTGGAGTAGCATGTTATGTTGAACTGACCGAGTCAATGCAGGCTGTTTCAAAGTCCATGCCTGTTCAAGGCGTTTGCCTGATAAGGGATGGATGTTATGATACAAAAGTAGATGTGGCTGAAGTAATTCATAAAATGGAGATATGTGAAGATGTATGACGATGTATAATCTAATCGGGATTGCACTGACCACGATTGTGGTTGTGTCCATCTCCCTGGTCACTTTGGCTTTATTTGTGAGCCGTGCCAGTCTTCATAGGAATGTCTGGCTTGCTGGTTTTTTTGTAAACGTCCTTGATTATTTCTATCTACCGACAAAAGCTATCTTCCAGAAGTATTCCGATACCCAAAAGCTGGAACAATGGATGGTCTCTCTTAAGAACATGGCGCACAGGTCTGGTTTTAAAAAGACTGAACACCGTTTACTGCTTGCCCCCCATTGCATGCGGGCACTTGATTGTCCGGCGGCATCAACAAGGTTTGGTATTGAGTGTGTCTCATGTGGAAAGTGCATCTTCTCTAAGATAAAGACAGATGCAGAGAAGTATAATTATACCCTATATATCGTTGCAGGTTCTTCGTATATAAGACATATTATCAAAAAGGAATCAGCTGATGGTGCACTTCTTTTAGCATGCAATTATGAACTCAACAAGGTCATGCGCTCTTTAAAACGTAAGAACATTACGACGTATGGTGTTCCACTATTAAACGACGGTTGCTACGCTACAGAGGTAGATTACAGTAAAATGATAGAAGTGATGGAATATTTTAGTAAGTGATGTGGTGCCCCCCATATCATTGTTGATGCTATTGTATAACTTACACAAAAAAATGGACATTCCAGACAGGATTTACAGGATTGACAGGATACGATCCAATCCTGTATATCCTGTAAATCCTGTCAAAAGATTTGATTGAAACTAAGAAAATTGCCTATATCGATATCGAAATGCGTTTATAATTTCCTATATGTTGAAAAACTTGCATGAAACCTGTTTCATCATTGTTGACAAAAAACTTTAATATCCACTAATAAGTATTGTAACCCCAAAACCTGAGGATTTATTATGATCAATATAGTTATACCAAAAGGCAGTCTGGAAGAACAAACATTACTGCTGTTCAAACAGGCAGACCTCCCTATAAAAAAAACAGACCGGGAATACAACCCGAAAATAAATGACCCGCGGATAAGTAAAGTTAAGGTGCTGCGCCCACAGGAAATCCCAAAATATGTGGAACAGGGATATTTTGACATCGGGATAACAGGACTGGACTGGGTAGAAGAATCCCAAAGCGATGTTGTGGAGGTTGCAGACCTTCCTTATAGTAAACAGGGGGCAGGCAATGTCAAGATCGTGATCGCCGTACCCCGGACAGATGATTCTATCAAGAGTGCCAGTGATATCAAGCCCAACAGTAGGGTATCCACCGAATATCCCAACATGACCAGGGCTTTTTTTGAGAAAATAGGCGTTCCGGTTGAGATATTTTATTCTTATGGTGCTACAGAGGCAAAGGTTCCCGAGCTTGTGGATGTAGTTGTAGACCTGACCGAGACCGGTTCTACCTTAAGGAAGAACGGCCTAAAAATAGTGGACATAATAGCCGAATCCTCAACCAAGCTGATCGCTAACAAGAAAAGCTGGGATGATCCGGAAAAACGAAAGGATATAGAAGAGATCAGGACACTGCTACTGGCAGTAATTGAGGCTAGGGGAAAAGTGCTCATTGATCTTAATGTGCACAAGGACAATCTGGATGTCGTGATCGAAGCACTTCCTGCCATGAAGAACCCAACCGTGAGCCAGCTCTATAAATCCGATTACTATGCACTGGAGACTGTGGTAAATAAGAGTGATATCAATATATTGATACCAAAGCTCAAGGCATTGGGGGCAGAGGATATTCTTGAACTTGATATCTCAAAGATAGTCCACTGACTGTAAATATTATTTCCCTGCCCGGTATCAGATTCCGCTCACCAGGTCAAACAGGGCCTTTTTCGGGTCACTGGATTTTACCACACCTGAAGCCAGCAGTACACCCACGCTGCCCAGTTCCAGGGCAGCCTTCATGTCCTCGCCTTTACTGATACCGGCACCGCAGAGCACTTTTACATCCGGATTGATTTTCTTGACGGCTTTTACCGAACCTGATACAACTTCAGGGTCGGCCTTTGAAACAGGGATTCCCGAACCTATGAGTTCCGGGGGTTCCACTGCCACATAATTTGGACCTAATGCCGATGCTGCAATGGTAGTGGCGATATTATTGGTGCATACGATGGTGGTCAGGCCTGTCCTGCCAGCGGCAGTGATGGATGCATCTATATCAGCCAGTTTCAGGCGCCTTTCTGAATGGTTAATGAGGGTGCCTGTGGCACCTGCTTCTTTCACAGCTTCGGCCATGATATGCCCGGTGAAACTGCCCGACCCCACACCGTCAAGATGCTGGGAGAATACTGGTATGTCCACAGTTGATGCAACCCTGTAGATGTCAGGGAACTGGGGAGCTACCGCGATATTTGCACCTGTCTCGTCTGATACATCCTTACAGGCTTGTGCAATGGTTACGGCATTCTTCCCTGTTCCTTCGGTATATGTCTTAAAATTGAGTACAATTATCGGCTCATTCATTGTAATTTCCCCATAGCGATTCGATATTTTATTCCAATGTGTTTACGGTCTCATCATTTTTATTATTTTCTTATATCCAGTCATTTTTTCTCCCCTTCCGCCTCACCAAACACTGCCATTCATTCCCTATCAGTTCCTCCTGCCCCACCATCTTCAGCCCCTCATACACCAGCCTGTAATTCCTTTGATCCCTGTACTGCATAAGAGCCCGCTGTATCCTCTTCTCCCTGCCCTTTGCCACATGCACCTCCTCCATAGTAAAAGGATCGATACCCGTATAATACATACACGTAGATGCCGTCATGGGCGTAGGCGTAAAATCCTGCACCTGTTCGGTGTACAGGTCATTGTCCCTGATATACTCGGCAAGTTCCACCATATCCTCAACCGTGCATCCCGGATGGCCGGACATAAAATAAGGTATCAGGTATTGTTCCTTCCCCAGTTCCTTATTCACTTCTTTGAACTTGCTC
>JAUVLO010000040.1 GCA_030600695.1 Methanosarcinales archaeon
CAGGAGCGCATGAAAGAGATATATGAACAAAAAGGCTACTCAAAATCATGGATCGATAAGCGCCTGCGGGGTATTGCTGTAAGACAGGACCTCACAGACGAATGGCAGAAACATGGAATAACTGGACAGATTGAATTTTCAATACTCACTGCCGAAATCTCAAAAGCCAGTTTTGGATTAACACCTTCTGAATATAAGAAGCTAAAGGGCTTAAAAAACCAAAATCTCAGGGACCATATGACTGATCTGGAGCTCATTTTTTCAATGCTTGGGGAAGCATCAACCAGTGAGATTGAACGAACACAAAATCCAAGATTATTCAATGAGCACAAACAGGCATCAAAAGATGGCGGCACGATTGCTAAAAATGCACGTATGGAATTGGAACAGAAAACAAAACAGAATGTAATCACAACCGAAAATTATCTGGATGAACCTGAAAAGAAAAAACGGCTTGGGGTGGGATAAAAGTAAAAAGACGTGGAGCATATTAATGGAATATGTTAAATGTGCGGTAAATGCGCGCGCGCATTTTAATTGAGCGCGAGCAATTAATGTGCAAGAATCACAATTATGCAGCGCAAAAGTCAAAAGTAACAAATTGGTAGCGTACTACTTTATATCTGATAATGTGGTTTTAAAAAATCTACCCAATTCAAAGGAGTATCTTGAATATCTTCTTTCATTGATGGAGTCATTTTATTTTTATCCTGCTTCATGAAGTTCCTATGTGGAAACGCTCAACACATCGTGAACAAAACAAACACCAAACCCAACCCAACCCCTCCACAAATATTAATAACCTATAAAACAAGATTCTTAACCCGGAGGTAACAACAACATGGCATTCTCTCTTACCATTATCATCATCCTGATCGGCATATTTTACGGTTTCTCAAGGCAGGGAAAAGAAGACTATTTCCACATATTAGTAAAAGGACTTAAGATCGGGCTGGTCATCGGCCTTATCCTTGGGTTGATATCATTCCTTCTCGGTGGACTGTCAGGAGGAATAGAATCAGCCATCGCAGGAGGACTTATCGTCGGATTGACCGGTTCAATCCTATCTACTGTAGTCATGGCAGTAGTAACAGTAGAATTCATAATCGGGGTCCTGATCGGAGACATTATTGAAAAAGTACTGCGCAAATGATGATCATAATATAAACACACCGTCCCTGGTCCAACAAATAAAGTTTTACCACATTAACAATATCTATCATCTATGAACCATGACCACCCCATTCTGCAAGTAGCCCTTGACATTCTTGAGCTTGACCGTGCCCTCCAGATAGCCAGCGAGGCCGTAGAGGGCGGCGTAGACTGGATAGAGACAGGCACACCCCTCATCAAGAGCGAGGGCATGAACGCTGTCAGGGCACTGAAGGATAATTTTCCCGGACACACTATCCTTGCCGATATGAAGACCATGGACACCGGCGCTCTTGAAGTAGAGATGGCAGTTAAGTCAGGTGCCGATATCGTCATCCTGCTGGGCAGTGCAGATAACTCCACCATTGCCGATGCCAGGCGTGCCGCCGACAAATACGGTGCAAAGCTCATGTGTGACCTCATCTCTATACCCGATCCCATTGCAAGGGCCAGGGAACTGGAAGAGCTGGGGATAGACATTATCAACATCCATGTGGGCATCGACATGCAGATGGTTGGCATCACACCCATTGAACTACTCAGGCAAATGAGGAATGAGATCCACATCCCAATAGCGGTTGCAGGCGGCCTGGACGCCACCTCATCCGGTGAGGCAGTGTTAGCCGGTGCCGATATCGTGATCGTGGGCGGAAACATCGTGCGCTCCCCTGATGTGACGGCCTCTGCCCGCAATATCCGCAGGAATATGGATGCACCTGTGCCCGCTGTTAAGGATAAGGGCTCTACCGAAGCCGAAACCAGGGAGTTGTTTACCCGTGTATCCACACCCAATATCAGTGATGCCATGCATCGAAAAGGTGCCATGCACGGACTATTTCCAGTGAATCCAGGCCTTAAGATGGTGGGGCCGGCAGTTACTGTCCAGACATTCGAGGGTGACTGGGCCAAGACCGTGGAGGCAATTGACACGGCACAGTCCGGTGACGTCATCGTGATCTATAACGGCGGCAGCGACCAGGTGGCACCCTGGGGTGAACTGGCGACCTTGAGCTGCATCAATAAAGGGGTATCGGGAGTGGTTATCGATGGGGCGGTGCGGGATATTGATGATATCAGGAAACTGGAATTTCCAGTATTTACCAGGGCTGTGGTACCGAATGCCGGTGAGCCCAAGGGTTTTGGCGAGATCAATGCCGAGATCAGTTGTGCGGGACAGACCGTGCGCCCCGGAGACTACATCGTGGGCGATGACAACGGCGTTGTGGTAATACCTAAGGAGCGGGCCTACGAAATTGCCAGGCGCAGCGTTGAGGTTGAGAAGAACGAAAGCAGGATACGGGATGAGATAACCAGGGGTTCCACTCTCTCAAAGGTCATGCGGCTGGAAAAATGGGAAAAAAGGTAGGATATTTCCCATCCAGGGGATTATTTATCTACAAAGATCCACCAGTCATTACCTTTAACATAAGTATGATTGCCAGCAAGGCGATCAAGCATTTTATTATTGTTTCTGTACTGTTATTCGCTGTACGGGTCATATTGCATCCTCCAACAAGAAAATGCTCACTCCTTCGCATTTCCTAAGCCTATAGGAAAGTATGAGACTTTTTATTATTTCCTGGAACGGTTTATAACTACATAGTGCACAGAGAAAACAATAACGCTCTGTGCTCTCTGTGGTTGATTTTCTTTGCCATGATCTATTTATCCTACTTGATCAGAATAAATTTAAAAGTCTCAAAACCTGTCTTGCCTATGTGTATCCACTTAGCGTTTCGTATCTTATTGAACGTCTCATCGTACTCATTGTTACAGGCATTACCTTCATTTTAAATCTTTTCTTGATACTTCTTCACGCAGTTCATCTCTCACTATCATCAGCAATTTGCCGCTTCTGTCCAGCCCTTTCACACCCCAGTACATATCAGTAGGCGAGTCCTCATGCAAGTGGGCATTTCCTGTAGCAAGGAGCTTATCAGCAAGTTTTGGGTGCTGGCTGAACTTGGCCCGCAGTGCTCTAAGCATTACACCCTCTTTCATCTCTGGCCAATCAGGCGGCAGTTCCCTGGTCCATGCAAGTTTCTTAGCTTTTTCAGGGGTGGAGGCCAGCTTGGTCTTTTCTTCCAGTTCAGTTCCTGCATGCTTCATTGACTGGAAATAGTGCTCGACAGTGGCATATTCCTTACCATCTATGATCATCATGGCTTTGTAGAAATTTGACAGGAACCAGCATCTTCCATCCGTCCTGCCTTTGGTCCTTTCATAGAAGTAAATATCATCAGGCATACCAGCATCCTCAAGTAAAACCGGGTGACAGCGAGGAGCTACTTGTAACTAGTGTGGAACCGCCGTACGGTACCACCAGGACCCGGGCGTCAGGCCCATATTCTGCCGATGCCATATCAAATGCTTCCTGTACACTGGACACAGGCTTGAAATAGGCTTTTCTTGCCACTTCAGGCGGCAGGTCTGAAACAAGATACAACTCAAACTTAAGAGCCAGTTTACCTACAAGTGCAGCTTTATGTCCACCCTGGAAAAAACCGTTGTTCAACCGCAGAATAGCCTCTTCAGGACCCGCCACTGCATTGAGCCATTCCTCAAATACGGTATTCCCCAGTCCCTCGCTACACCGGGCGACCAGGATGATGGCACCACCAGGCTTCACTGCAGCCTTGACATGTTCAAGGGCTTTGTGTGACTGGAACAGGTCTATATCCTTGGGCCAGCCCCCCTGTGATACGACCACAATATCTGCAGGTTCCACTGTATGTTTGTACATTGCATCCACCACAGCAGTCCCTGCCCTGTGGGCCTTAACAGGATGGCCTGCCATTGCACCGACTATTTTCTTATCGCTGTTGAGGATGACATTCAGTATAAGATCAACACCAAGGATATTCCCGGCTTCCTCAAGGTCGGCACGAACCGGGCAGTCCGGGTTCCCTGGAGCAGTCCCTTCTTTTGTCATCAGTGCATGGTTCGCTTCGATCGACCTGCCTGAACTGACACCTGGAAGTACTGCCTTTAGCCCGCCTGTATATCCTGCAAAATAGTGGTGCTCGATATTGCCTGTGCAGATAACAATGTCAGATTCGGCCACGGGCCTGAACACTTCCACTGGTGTCCCCCTTGAAGTGGTCCCGAGATGGACGCACTGGTCCCTGTCGTGGTCGATACACTGGAATTCCCGGTAGATATCCGGGCCTACGATGTTAATCCTCTCCTCTTCGGTCTGGTGCCGGTGAACACCCAGGCCGAATATTATGCTGATATTCTCTTTTTCCACGTTGGCGGTGAGTAATTTGTTGAGCAGGGGAGGTAATAATATAGCTGTTGGCACTGACCGGGTGGTATCGCTGACGAGAATGACTACCCTGTCACTGGGCTGCACTATTTCACTCAAGCGTCCACTGCTGATTGGATTTTGCAGTGCTTTTAAGATAATAGTCTCGGAGTCCGTGGTTATGCGGGATTTAGTTGGAACTACTGTTTCTATCGTGTGCGTATCAGGGACATTGAATGATACTGATGTATTTCCAAATGGCAGTTCCAGCTTCATGGTTGTTGATGTTAGGTTGGTTACACTGTATAGCTATTGCTCATCAAATAAATTATGCTATTGAATTTTGGTTTACTCAAGTCAAACGTTGCGCCGGCACACCCAACCGCAGCAGAGCTGCAGGGTATAACGATTGAGATTATGCAGTCTAAATTAGGACACTACCCCTGGTTAGCCTGGTCATCATCGAGAAGGTTCCGGGGGCCATTAGGTTCTTACGAAACCGATTGGGAAGAATTCTTTTTTTGAGAATATGGTTTTATATCTGTAAGGTATAGACTTATAGCTGTCAAATATTGGGCAGAGGGAAGATATGAATAAAATTAAACTGGGAATAATCCTTGGGATAGTGGCCGGATCTATTGATGTTGTGCCTATGATCGTCCAGGAATTTACATGGGATGCAAATATATCTGCGTTTACGTTCTGGGTTATCGCAGGGTTTTTTATATCAAGTACGGAATTGAACCTAAAAGGCCCTGTAAAAGGTGTGACGATATCATTGATCCTGCTCATTCCCCTTGCATTCATTATCGGATGGCATGAACCGGCAGCCTTGATCCCGATTACTATTATGAATGTTATTTTAGGTGCTTTGCTGGGATATTTTATTGATAGATTTGGAGAATGAATAGTAAAAAAGATAGCGCCGGGGTTGGGATTCGAACCCAAGTGTACCTTACGATACAACAGGTCTCGAGCCTGCCGCATATAGACTCCAAAGAGTCATACGGCTCCGTTGGATTAGTCCGCTCTGCCACCCCGGCACTATGGGGCTGGATTCACTATACTGTCTGGTTAAGACTTTAATCTTCTCATCAAACAGGGCGGAGATAAGAAGAATGACAGCGAACGCAATGCAAGCAAGCGTTTTTTGGAAAAATCAAGGAAAGCGTATCCGCGTTTAGGCCTCATTGTAACAGGGGACGGATTAAGCTCAAATGCCCCGCACATTTATGAATTGAAAAAACATCAAATCCATTATATTTTAGGAGCAAAGAAAGGTGATCATGTATCCATTTCAGTTGGGTCACGTATCTACACGTGACGGAAGGAAATGTTTGCAAGATCATGCGCAGGGGGAAACAAAACGGGAATTGCTAACATATTTACAACAAACAACTCTAGAATATCCGATATATTCATAACAAATAACTCTATCATATCAGACATAATTATGATAAATAACTCCACTATATCCGATATATTTATAATAAATAACTCTATTATATTAGAGTAATGGTCGAACCTGATATAAAACCAGTACTGGAATCATCCAATCCATGGTGGCAACCCGGCAGCTCATTTGCCCCCCAGCCATTTGAAAAACAAATAGTCAATGAAATAATATCCCACCTCGAACGCCCATTTGCCCTCATTTTGATAGGACCGCGGCAATCAGGAAAGACTACAATTTTCCATCAGATCATTAAGGACCTTTTAACACAGGTAAAAGACCCGAGATGTATCGTATATGCACCTCTGGACCGGATGAAACACGCAAGCCTGACAGATATAATCAGAGTACATCGGGAGCTTACGGCGGCGGAAGGCAAATGTTATTATTTTTTTGATGAAGTCCATTATGACCCTGACTGGGCTGTCAATTTGAAAACACTCATCGACACCCAGACAGGTGATAAATATCTGGCTACCGGTTCGTCCTCAACCCTGCTATTGAAAGATTCTGCCGAATCAGGAGTAGGCAGGTTTGAATTCAAGTCGATATCACCTTTCTCTTTCAGGGAATTCATTTTGAAAAATGGAGTTCAGGACAGCGAAATAGACGGACTTTCCATTCAATATGACATAAAGGAAATGAAAAACATTATTCAATCATGGGATGAGGCCAGACTCCTGGCATTAAAGCGGACCATTGAACCTTTCCTAAAAAAATACTTACTTTTCGGAGGATTCCCTGCACAGTTCGCCTACGAATACGATATCATGCAGTGGCAGAACTATTTAAGGTTGAATTATGTCAGTCTTGTCCTGTATAAAGACATACTTTCCAGATACGAAGTCAGGGACCCATCCATACTCGAAGACCTGCTTTTTTTAATCGCAGAAAAGACCACACTTCCTTTAAGTTATGCCTCGTTAGGCAAGATATTCAATATCAGGATTGAGACCGTGCGCCAGTACCTGCATTACCTGGAAGCTGCAGGGCTTATAATAATATGCAATTATTATACAATGAACATATCAAAACGTGCGCGCAGGAATAAAAAATTCTATACTATTGACCCCGGGTTCACTGCGGCTTTAAACCACACGACCATACTAACGGATCAGGATATATCAAAGAATATAGAAACCGTCGTGGCCGCCCACCTGGTCAATTACCTGAAAGCATCTACCGGATTATTAAACCCCAGGATATCTTACTGGAAAGAAAAATATGAAGTGGACTTTGTGATAGGTCCGGGAAGATCTCCAGTCCCCATTGAAGTAAAATTTGCCAACAGGATCCGCAGGGACGACTTTCCCGGCTTGATATCGTTTATGGAAGATCAACATATACATTCCGGGATTGTCATCACCAAAGATAAGGCTGATGTGTGGAATGTAAACGGTATGGAAATCCTACTTATTCCGGCATGGCTGGTATTGTGCAGTTTGTAGGTTAGACCCCCCATAGGTTATGCTCCCTGACTCTGCACCATGTGTCATCGGTTAAGGAGTTTGACTGGCTCGATATGTATTGTTTTCTAAATAACCAATGATTTTTCATAATCAACTAATTTAGTTTCAATAGAACACAGATGACACGGATTAGACGGATTTTCACGGATTTATTTTCGTATCCGCGCGCATCCGTGTCATCCGTGCAATCCGTGTTCTATCATAATATTACTCTTAACCGGTGACAAATGGACTCTGCACAGCTCCCATGAACCTTTCCTTGATCTCAACCGGGCTTAACGGAATTTCTCCCACAGGTTCATTCACCGGCCTGACCACCATATCGATAAGTCCGGGCCCGGTTTCGCCCTTACATCCGTTATATGCAGCCACAAGTTCTTCCCCGGTATGGGCCTTGGCAGTATATTGCAGACCGTGACCCCTTGCCATCAGTTCCAGGTCGATGCACTCGCAGGCCAGGGTCTCCTGATTGCCAGTAGAACCGTATGCTCCGTTGTTCACTGCCACCACGGTCAGGTTGGACGGCTGCTGCGCAGCGATCTGGGTCAACACATTTGGATTCATCAACAGGCTGCCGTCCCCGTCGATCACCACCACATGCCTGTGCTGCGCCATTGCTAGTCCCAGCCCGATGGCAGATGCCAGCCCCATGGAACCCAGCATGTAGAAATTCAGGGGCCTGTCGCCGGCATGGTACAGTTCCTTGCTGGGTATGCCAATATTTGAGACTACGATCTCGTCATCCAGTACTGGTACCAGTGATTCGATGGCCTGGTATCGCGATATTGTAGGCGGCTGGGTTTTGGTGGTAAGTTCCAGGCTGCACGTTCTGGATACCGCCTCCTTTGGTTCTGGCGGCGGCGCACATTTGGAATTTTCCCAGACCGAAGGTAGGACCAGGGCCACATGTGGGCGGTTATTTGTGAAAGCATCCCTTATGACATCTGCGAGCAACCCGATCTCGGCTGATGACCTTATAACAGTATAATCAATACCAGAAGCCTTTAAAATATCAGGCAGTGCCCGTCCCAGCGGGAACTGTGCCGGAATCTTCTCATTATAGACACCCCGCCAGCTTGCGATAATCGGCAGGGGGACCTGGTATGTCACATTCAGGGACAACAGGGCATTCAGCATATTGCCCAGTCCAGTGCTCTGGATGACCATGACCGGGCGCTTGTTGCCAAGGTAATAACCCGTACAGATACCAATGCCGTTTTCCTCACGCGTAAGTTTCAGTGTATTGAACTCGTTATCAATAAGCGGGAGTAGTTTTTTCATCCTGTCACATGGTAGAGTGGCAACCAGATCTACACCCTGGTCTTTCAATATAGTTATTGTTTTTTCTTCAGGTGTGAGATCATTCATTGTTTCCAGCTCTTTTTCTGTTTATTTGTATCCACTTCAAAAAGCATGGTATTTTGACCGGATTTACAGGATTTACAGGATGTTGATGTTGCAGTATATCCTGTCGATCCTGTTAATCCTGTCTAATAATTTTTAAATTACCCTTGGATTTGAAGTGGATACGTTTATTTGTATAATCAAGGCAGTATTTCCTCGATCTCCACATCAAGGGAATCTATATGCAATTCAGGTTGTATTTTGCACAGGTCAAAGTCCTCTTTCAATCTTTCAACTCCACCGCCTGTGATATTCAGCAGGATATGATCATCTGCTTTCACCCTGCCAAGTTCCACCGCCTCTATAAGGGCGGCAACCCCAACGGCTGCGGGTGCCATGATATCAATACCCTCCACATCCTCGAAGAGGTTCTTGCAGGACCGGGCCCGGGAATTGCTAATGCCGTACACTTGCCCGTTAGTGGACGAAAGGGCATCATACACACCACCTGGAACCGAATATGGTGGTTTCCTGTTGGACAGGATGTCTGTATACATCCGGTTGATCTGCTGCTTTGCATTATGCACGTCAACTTCTTCATCGATCTCCCTGCACCTATGCTGCCATGCATCAAAAATGGGCGCAAATGGCAGGTTCTGTGCCAGGTGAAGTATTGACAGGCGTTTCCCGAACCGGCCGTCGGCCTGCAGCCTCACGGATGCTTCCCATGCGGCAATTCCCCCGGTTCCGCTGCCGATTGCCTGGAAATAATGGTCCGGTATCCTGCCCATGGTAACGGCACCGTCCAGCATCACAGTACCCATACCGTCCCGCCGCGCCACATTCCGGGCACCGCCTTCAGATGTCATACCGGGCAGGCCGGCTATCCTGTTTGCCAGCCTGATGGCATCGGTGTAATCGAAGGTTTTTGCCATGCCGATAACATGGATATTGTCAGTGGGTTCTTCGGGAATCCACATACGGTCTATACCGCTGCCTGGGACTACTATATATATCTGGGTATCCGAACCCACTGCCGCATGGGCAAAGGCCCGGGCCGTGTTGCCTGCCGATGCCAGCACGAGCTTGCGGTGGCCAAGTTCCTGCATCCGCTGGATTGTGGGATAGGCTTCCAGTTCCTTGAAACTGCAGGTCAGTATGTTTGCACCCTTCTCGGGCCAGTACCCGTTAAAACCGATATACAGGTTAGTCAGTCCAAGTTCCCTGGCCAGTCCTGTGCTTTTGTAGGTTATGGGCCCGGCTTTTGTATCCATCGGGCCGTTCACTGGCAGCCATTCCCGGAACCGCCCAATGCCGGGGTGGTCATGAAGATGCAGCTGGCGGGATGAGTACATTGCACGGGGCAGGCCGTTGTCTGAGGGGCAGGTAAGGGCTTCACCAGGTAATTCGGTGCCGCATCCGGAACATACGATTGTAAAATTTGATGAACTGTTGTCGTTGTGCTGTAATGATGGTTGTACGATGGAGTGCATTAACTGGACTGTCTGG
This sequence comes from Methanosarcinales archaeon, assembly GCA_030600695.1. Classification (GTDB taxonomy): domain Archaea; phylum Halobacteriota; class Methanosarcinia; order Methanosarcinales; family Methanocomedenaceae; genus Methanocomedens_A. Next base: position 10,175 of record JAUVLO010000040.1, read on the forward strand.
AAAAACTTCTATTTATGAGTTTCCTGTAATGGATTATTTCTTTCCTGTGAATGGAAATAATGTTATCTGATTGGACAGAGCGGATAAAAATCAAAAATGCAAATCCTCACTCCTGCATCTAAGAGATAAACCCACCGCTAAGAACCAAAAAAACATCCATACAAAAAAAGGCTGGGCCTGCCTACCACACCTTCAGGTCAATCCCCTCGATCCTCACCCTGCTGCCCTCGGAATGCACCACAACACCCGAATGCACCTTCTGCATCATACAGTGTTCAGGCAGGAACTTTACAGTCTGGCCCACATCAGGCACCCTGCCCTTACTAACAATACCATCAAATCCCACCACCAGGCAGAGCCCTATATCCTCAAAAGTCACGTCATCCCTGCCAAGCCTGTGAATAGGCCCAACCAAGTGAACGGTCAGGATACCCCCATTCACATCAAGCACCCTGGCAAAATGCGTAACAGGACAACCCAGCGGCCTGTACCGCACATACTCGCCCACATCCGGCCCCACCCCCGGGTCAAAAGGATGAAGGTCCTCCCGGCATGACGGCTCACCCGGTAGGGGTGAAAAAATAAAATCAGCCTCAAGTCCGTCAATAACACCCATGATAGGCTTGGAATCTTTAAATTCAGTTCCGGGACCACCAATAAGTTGCTGTATCACGGGAATATTTGCAGCAAACTTTTCAGAAGCCAGGTGTGGGCAGTCGCCAAGTTCCGCCCCTCTCTCAAGCAGCGCCGCAGCAAAATCCCTGCACTGCCGGTAACCACATTCCCCGCAGTTATATCCAGGCAGCAGACCTGCAATCTCCTTCTCCTGCGTCATCCTGCATCATTCCCCCCTGTACTCGGTAAAACCGTCAATATGCCGCAGCACGCCCATATGATGCTCCTTTGCCACCCGGGTCTCACCAGTGCATAACGTGCATATGGCCAGGGGCGCATTATGCCGCAGGGTAAGCTCCTGCCCCACATCAGGCGTCTCACATATCACCTCTGCCAGTTCTGATGCGCCCTGCCCGCTCAGTCCGTTAGCCTCTATTATCCGGCAACCAGGGTTCGCTTCATTGACACGCTCCCTGAACACCTCCCGCTCGGCCTGGGATACGATATCGCCCTTGGTTGCCACCACCACATCTGCCGTAGTCAGCAAAGGCCCAACCTTCAATGGAGTATTGGGGCCGGTGGTCACATCGATTACGCACACTGCAAGGCATCCGTCGGGATAGGGTGCGCATCGCAGGCAAAGGCCGGCAGTTTCATTGATAAGTACCCCGGCATCCTGCTCCCTGGCCCATTGCAGCATCTCATCTGTATTGTATATGGCAAAATGGTCAGGACACATGTCCCTTGACAATCCGATTCGCACAGGGATATCCAGCCTTTCAAACCTCTTACCATCATCAGTCCACAGGCAGTCTATCTTTACCACAGCAGGCGACGTGCCGCCCTGTTTTAGCGACCTTATGGTATGCATCAACACCGAAGTTTTCCCAGAACCCGGCGTGCCCGCCACCACTACCAGCTTCATACTACCACAGCTTGCTCGACCAGCCCGCCCTGCCGAATGGTATTGCGTAGCGACATCATGTAATTGTCAAGCCTGACAAGTTCAGTGCAGACATTCATCTCACCCGTACTGGTGGTGATAACCTGTCTTATCCCGCCCTTTCGCATCACAATGCGGCGTTTGGTCATAAGTGCCAGAACAGGGTCATGGGTTACCACCAGCACGATCTTCCCTTCGGCAGCCAGCAGTTTTAAGGCTTCCTGTTTCTTTATACCCGCATTTTCTATCTCATCGATGAGCACTATGGGAGAGTCGCTTATTACCGCAATGTCGGCAGCCATCAGTGCCCTGGACTGCCCGCCGCTTAGGATTGTAAGCTGGTGCCCTGGCTGGATAGACTCCCCGGTCAGGGTATTGGCAATGCTGATTACCCGCTCAACCGTGTTAGAGTTACGGTCCCTGCTCTTGGCATGCATCCTGAGGAACGCCTCCACTGTCATATCGGCAAGGAAATGCATGTTCTGTGAAAGCTGGGCGATACGTTTTTTCCTGGGGTCGGTGCGAATATCCCTGCCCGGTGCCTTCCCATTTATCAGGATTTTGCGCCGGGTCGGGGTATCTCCCTGTGAAAGCTGTTCGATATCACAGATCAGTGAACTCTTACCTGAGCCGGTGGGACCAACAATACCGATTATCTCGCCCGGGCAGATGCGTATCTTTTCAACATCTTCTTTTGCCCCTGACTTGTCGATTCCACATATAATTGTCAGTTCATGAATATCCTGCATATACGAGGCTTGACCAATTAGAAATATAAAACTTTCCCATTACAGGATAAAAGCGTCACTATTGTGAAAAAACAACACATTGATTGTACAATAAGGTTAATAAATCACTGACCAATAGCTGGTCCGCCATATCCCCTTACCTTGAACGATGCACCGATCTCCTCTGCTATCTTGCGGCACTTCTCAATATCCACGGGCGGCAGGTCAAGAACCGTGAACCTTACGTTTATACCTTCTTTCACCAGATCCCTTGAAAAATCCTTCATCGACTCATAAGCATTCTTGTACATGCGTGGTCTTACCAGCTGGTCATAGGTCGCTTTGTCATCAGTATTAAGACTGACAGAAACCTCATCCACTCCCACTTTTTTCAGTTCATTGGCAACATCACGGTCGGGGTACTGGAGTTTGGCATGCCCGATAGTGTCTATCCTCACACTGACATCCCTGGCCTTCAACCATCGTGTGATCTCCAGCACATCATCAAGCCTGGACAGGGGCTCCCCCAGTCCTGTGAACACCACTTCGTCATACCCAAAAAGGTCGTGTTTGCCAAGTTCCTCGATAACCTCAGCCACTTCGGGCTCCCTTGAGAGTATTAAGTTATAGCCATAGACCCCGTCTGAATAATTCTTGATGCAGAAAATGCAGTCGCACGTACACCTGTTCGTGATGTTCAGGTACAGGTTTCCATGTGCAGGATAACAGATCGTCCCCGGGTCTTCCTTGTTCATTTTACATTCACTCCCTGGTTGGTACACTCTTATATCTAATAATGCAAGCAATCAACATAAGGTTAATCACCTTAGACCTGCATTGAGGGTCTTGAGCATCTTTTTTACAGGTTCGGGCAGTCTTCCACGCTGCAGAGCCTTCATCTGGTCAGGGGTCAGCATCTTCATGGCCGTGCTCATCATTGGGTCAGACCTCATAAGCCCGTCCATCAGTCTCTTCACATACACTGAAGTTTTTATCTCCAGCCCCATCTGCTCGCGCCACCTGTTCTCGTACTCGGCCAGCTGGCATTTTCCAGCCACTGCATCCGCTGCTGTCTCTCCTGCGATCTTCCCGCCAACCATGGCAGTAGGTATGCCGCCGCCGTTGGTGGCTATCAGGTGTCCGGCCGCATCCCCGCAGATGATGATGTTACCTTCAACCGTTTTGGGTGGTGCACCTCCAACCGGTACGATGCCGCTGATCACTGCCGTTATACTGCTGCCTTCCAGCATGGGCGCAGCTCTCGGGTGCTCGTACATGAACCGGTGCAGATAATCCTGTGTGGAAACACCGGGCTCGCATAACGGCTGCCTGATGCCTACACCTATATTGGCAGCATCGCCGCCCTCGCTGATGATCCAGCCGTACCCGCCGGGCGCATAGTCACGCCCGAAGTACATTTCCACCGCATCCCTGTCAATATCCACCCCTGTAAGTTCATATTCCAGTGACACTGCCCGGCCCATATCATCGCTGCGGTCGATCAGGCCGGCAGTCTTCGCAACCATTGAAACGGGGCCGTCCGCACCGATTATGACCTTAGCCTGGATGTTAAACTCACCCATTACTCCCTTGATGGATACATTATCCGCTTCAATAGAATCGGCACGGGTGCTCACCATCAGTTCCGCCCCTGCCTTTGCAGCTTCCCTGGCGAGGTGCTTATCGAATCTTGAGCGGTCCAGCACATGCGCCTCAACCCCGAACTCCTTTGGTTCCAGGTTAGGGGACAGGAACCTGTGGATACTGGTAGTGGTATGAACACAGCTTGATGGGATATCCTTTAAGGTAGATGGAAGTTCGGCACCAGGCAAAAGCTCCCTGAGTTCTCCATAATCAGGCAGGAACCCGCCGCACTGGATGGGAGAGCCGAGGTCTTTCTTTTTGTCGATGAGCAGTACACTGGCACCGGCCCGGGCTGCATACGTAGCAGCAGTGGAGCCTGCGGGTCCGGCACCGATTACTATTATGTCATAGGATTCTTCGGGGGTCATGGTGGTTGTCTCATGTCCTTATTAATTGAATGGCGATTTACCAATCCATAGGTTACAATAGAGAAAATAGACTTAAACATGACTATTATGCCTGACAATAGTCAGAATAGTTAGTTTACCCATATTCAAAACAAATCTGACATGATGGATGAAAATTCCATGTGCCATCGGTTAAGAGTAATATTGTAATGGAACACGGATTGCACGGATGACACGGATGCGCACGGATAAAAAATAAATCCGTGAAAATCCGTCAAATCCGTGTCATCCGTGTTCGATTTAAATTAAATTGGAGAATCGTATGAA
>JAUVLO010000081.1 GCA_030600695.1 Methanosarcinales archaeon
CTTGATGCACGCAAGGTTACAGAAACACGACTGAAGAATGTTGCACATAATGTTAGGAGAATTGGATATCTTGAGATTATAGATGGCATTGTACCGCATTGGCCACGTAAGGCAGGATAAGTGAATTTTGTCCCAAGGCCGCTCTTTCGGATTCATCTTCAATTCAATTGTCTTCGTCTTATGAAAAACTCTATCTAAAGTCTCGTTTTGCCAGTCAGTCCACTTAGTTCATCTACGTTTATATATATAAACCACATATCTGGATACCATGATGGGCAACACCTTTGGAAAAGCATTCTCAATCACAACATGGGGCGAGAGCCACGGTCCTGCCATAGGTGTGGTCATCGATGGCTGCCCTCCCGGACTGGAGTTGACAGAAGCTGACATCCAGCTTGAACTGGACCGCAGACGTCCCGGCCAGAGTGAGATTGCCACACCCCGCCAGGAGGAGGACAGGGTGGAGATACTTTCAGGAGTGTTCGGGGGAAAGACCACAGGCACGCCCATTGCCATGCAGGTCAGGAACAAGGATGTTGACTCCTCCAAATATGACATTATCAGGAACATGCCCCGCCCCGGTCATGCCGACTATACTTACCAGATGAAGTACGGCATACGTGACCACAGGGGCGGCGGGCGCTCATCTGCCAGGGAGACCATTGGCCGTGTGGCAGCCGGAGCAGTAGCCAAAAAAATACTGGCCCGCCATGGCATTGAAATACTGGCCCACGTTGTTGAACTTGGCGGCATAAAGGCTTCACCCATGCAGGTTACTGATATAAAAGCCAATGACATAAAGGCCAATGTGGAATCGAACCCGGTACGCTGTGCCGACCCCGAAGCTGCAAAGGCCATGCTGGAAAGAGTAAAACAGGCCCGGGAAGACAAGGATAGCATCGGCGGAATTGTTGAGATACTGGCTCTCGGGGTCCCGCCCGGACTGGGTGAGCCCGTGTTCGATAAACTGGACGGTGCCCTGGCAGGCGCTCTTATGGGAATAGGTGCAGTCAAGGGCGTGGAAATAGGCTCAGGTTTTAAAGCTGCTGCCATGACCGGTAGCCAGATGAACGACCCCTTCGAAATGCAAAATGGGAAGGTGGTATGTTCCACCAACAATGCAGGTGGGATTCTGGGAGGCATCTCCAACGGTGAAACAATCGTCTGTAGAATAGCTGTTAAACCCACACCCTCCATTGCCCGGTCCCAGAGGACTGTAGACATGTCTGATATGTCTGAAACCAATATAACAATAGAAGGGCGGCATGACCCCACAATCCCGCCCAGGATCGTACCTGTAGCCGAAGCCATGACAGCACTGGTACTTGCCGACCACCTTATCAGATCGCAATTGTATACACGATCATATTCAAAATGATCATGAGTAAAAAGTTAGCTGCTATTTCTTAATGTACAGGATTGGATTGGATCATATCCTGTCAATCCTGTTCATCCTGTCTGGAATATCCATTATCTTGATTTTCATAGTCATTATTTTGCAGCATTTCATTGTCTCGCTGGCTAAACTCAGGCAGGATATTAATATTCCTTCCCAGTTCCTCAAACACTTCATGCTGGGAACTGACAATGACCACATGTGCAGGCGGATGTATCTTTGTAAGTTTTCCAATAGCGACACTTGGGCTTGTATTCAGCGAAACTAAAGCTGCTGCATAGCACTTATTTTTCAATGGACGATTCATTACCTTTCCAAGTATCTCGTCTGCATAATCCGGTGATATGGATTTTGGTGGTCCTGAAAACACCATCCGTCCATATCTTCTTAAATCAAGCAGTGTAGTATGTACCTTTATAGGACTATCTGCCCGTATTACCGCAAAAGACTTCATTTTTTACTCCACACCGATTAATATATTCGTATTCAATATATTACTATGTGATATTAATATTATATTGATTACTTATAAATGAATTGTCATAATATTCCTGACAATTCAAATCTTTTTGACCTTATCGGAAATAAAAGTCATAAGGTCAAGGAAATCATCCATTGTGTCAAGTTTTTTCTTCTCCACAAGCACAGTATTCTCTACCATCTCTGACCTGCAATGTCCATTCACAATGACCATAGAATGAGTATTTGTCACTTCAGAGATGCTGCTCATCAACTTTGCCCTTTTCATCATTGTTCCCGAGTAATTACTAAAACCCGTGAGTATCTTGGACACATTATTCTGGTTAATGTTCTCCCTGTGCTCGAATGAAACAGCACTGAACGGTGCCTGTGATATTGGGATCACTTCAATGCCTAAATTGGATAATATGGATCTTATTATTGTCCCTGGCTCTTTTTCAACCGGACGGGGGCTGGATTTCACATTTGTATTTTTTACATTTAGAAAATCAATAGCAAGGGCAATTTCAGTATTGAACATTTCTTCGATCCTGATCACCACATCCACAGACATGTCCATACCCTCTTCTTCATATTTACTTATGGTACGCCTGGATAAACCAAGGTCTGAAGCCATGGCACCAATTGAAAGTTTTTTGCGTATTCGCTGTTCACGCAGCACACTACCATCCACACTTACATACAGCCCCCCAGGTGCTGCATATACCACGGGCGGCAGTTCCTCTATAAAATAATCAAATATCGTATCGATATTAACAGATGGAATACCATATCTATAATATACGACAGTGGGTTCCAGTAGGTGGTCCCTGGTTTTCTCTCCCACCACAAGCGCAGACCCCTCCAGGTATTCTGCAAGGTACATCATTTCCTGTGCGGTATCTTCTTTAAGACCGTCAATATTGGAAAGTACCTTTATCAATAATAACCGTTCATTGCGCCTTGCAGCGATGTCAAAGCTTCTGGGCCTGATATTGCAGCGTTCTGAAATATTAAATCCGCTTTGTTCCAGTATGCCTATGACCTGGTTTATCAATATCTCTTTATTCATCTTCTTTGAAGTTGTGCATAGTAATACTATATAAAATAAGAGGTTAATTATATATTTAACCAGTAAAATTTTAGGTTTGCAGCATGAGTGATACCAGGGTACATCTTATAATCTCAGGAAGGGTGCAGGGAGTGTTTTTCAGGCACAATACTATGAAAAAGGCAGTAGAACTGGGATTAAATGGTTGGGTGAAAAACCTTCCTGACGGGAACGTTGAAGCTGTATTAGAAGGAATTCCTCAACAGGTTCATGAGATGATCCGGTGGTGCCATATGGGACCACCATTTGCAGATGTCAGGAACGTGGAAGAAGTATGGGAAGAGCCTACCGGCGAGTTCAGTTCCTTTGATCTACGCTACAAATAACCTCTCAATTACGATTTTACAGAACAATTATAGAATAGTTGTAGGCCCTGAAATTGTAAGATTATTCCATCTAAAAGAAGGTGTCATGTACGATCTGGAAAATAAAAACGGTTTCCCGGCATTAAAGGAGCGCAGATAAAATTATCTTTTCATTGCTTCAGCGATTCTTTCGGGAAGGGAGTCAAGCTTATCGAGTTTATCAAGCTTATCGAGTTTTACATCGATGCTACCTAATTTTACATCATGACTACTTAGTAAACTGTTGCCTTTATCTAACCTGTCGCTGATCTCTCGCATATCATCAGTAACTACCCTTCCAAACGGGTAAGGTAAATTTAGATCATCTGCAAGCTCTTTGGTTTCAATTTTGGTGTCAGGTCTGATTCTTTCCAGATCATGAATGAATTCTGAAACCGCAGATTCAGGCCCGTTTACCATAATTTTAACTGACCCGTCCGGATCATTGAAAACCAATCCATTCAGCCCTCTAATCTTTCCATTGGTTTCTACAATCTCCCTGTATCCAACCATTTGGACATGATCAGTTACTGTTGCATAGATACTTTTTACTGCGGCTGCCATTATAATATCCCTTTTTGTTATGAAAGTATTATAGTCTTGTGGTAATTGCCGGGATTCCCAAGTGGACCACCATTTGCAGATGTCAAAAACGTGGAAAAAGTATGGGCAGGAACGTGGAAGAAGTATGAAAAGAGCCCACTTGGGAGTTCAGTTCCTTTGATCTACGCTACAAATGACCTCTTAATTACGATTTTACAGAACACTTTTTATATCTCCTTTAATAATATCAATATGAGGCCTATAACACATGGATAAGCTTATTATCTGCATCGACCGTGACGACGATATCGGATATAAGGCAGGGGAGACCAGTCCGGTTATCGGACGGGACAAAAACCTGGAAGCTGCAATGAAACTTGGTATAGCCGACCCAGAGGATTCTGATATCAATACCATATACGCTGGTGTGAAACTCTATGATCAACTGGTGGAAAATGGGCTGGATGTAGAAATAGTATCCATAGCAGGGGACCGTGATGTGGGCCTGATATCTGACCAGAAGATATCTGACCAGCTTGACAGTATCGTGGCAAAATTCGATGTCAAGAACGCCATCCTCGTCTCTGATGGTGCAGAAGACGAATCAGTTATGCCCATTATACAATCCAGGATAAAAGTGGACGGTGTCCACAGGGTCATTGTCAAACAAAGTGTAAACCTGGAGAGTACATATTACATAATAAAGACAGCCTTCAATGACCCGAAAATATCCCATTCCTTCTTCGTACCGATTGGCCTGGCCGCTGTGATCTATTCCATCTTCCTCTTTGCAGGCGATCCTAAATACGCATGGGCCGCAATCCTTGGTGCCATCGGTGCTTATATGCTGTTCAGGGGTTTCGGACTCGATGACATACTGGGAGAATTCAAATCCAACATGAAACAATCCCTGGTCACAGGCAAGATATCCTTTATCACATACTCCATTGCTTTGATATTGACAGTCATAGGAACAATATTAGGTATTGTCAGGTTCTGGGAGTATTATACAAGGATAGATATTTTCGTTGGTATAATAATACTGGTCATGGTATTTGTGAACATATCCATATGGTGGTACGTGGCAGCAGGGTGGATAGCCACTATTGGCAGGATGATCGATCTTCAGCGGGAAGGCAATAATTACAAACGCCACTGGTCTTACCTGTTCTTCCTGTTCTCATCAGGATTGCTGTTCTGGGGTGCCAGTACCTTTATACTCTCGGTAAGTAGTGCTGTGGATGAATTTTTCATCACACCGGATACCGGTCGCAATCTCCTTGTATTGTCAATTGTCGGTGCCGTCATCATATCATTAATAGGTATCTGGATATCAGCGAGGACATCAAATGCCAAAAGCCAGCAAAAAACAGCATGACATTGATGCCGTTGTAATCGGGGGTGTAGGGTTTAACCCGGATGATTACGATTTTAAGACAATCAAAGTACATACTCCTTACGGCACCGTAAAGGTAAAAACCGGGAATGTACCCCATCGAGGCAGGACGCTGGAACTTGCACTGATACAGAGGCATGTCAATAATGATACCTCATCGGGTGCAGAACACCTCCCCCCGCACAAGCTCAATTACAGGGCCAATGTATGGGCTGCAAGATCACTTGGTGCCAACAGGGTAATAGCTACCAATTCAGTGGGTACTATGGGCAGCCATCCCCCTGGAAGTTTCCTGGTAGCTGATGATTTTATTGACCTGACACGGTCACGGGTGAACACATTCTATGATGACAGGACGGTCCATGTTGATATGACTGAACCTTACTGTCCCGAGATAAGTGACTGCCTGCTACGTTCCCTGGAAAACAACCACATGGAACCTTTCAGGGGTGTGTATGTCTGCACAGAAGGGCCCAGGTTCGAGACTGCTGCAGAGATACGCATGCTGGGAACCTTCGGGGATGTGGTAGGTATGACAGGATTGCCTGAGGTTGTGCTGGCGCGGGAGTTGGGGTTGTGCTATGCATCATTGTGTATTATAACCAATCGGGCATGCGGACTTGCCGGGAAGAAACTGACTGCCGATGAGGTCCTGGAAATGCTGGAAATAAAACAGGAAACACTTCGTGCCGTCCTGCTGGATGCAATTGGATCATTACCGGCCCACAGCAATTGTGGCTGTAAGGACGCCATTAAAGGGGCTACTATCTGACCCTCGCTATCGGATCCACTATATTATCTGATCCACTATGCCGGTTTGTCGTGTTTTTCGATAGCTTCTTCCACAGTCATTTCGCCTTTTGCAACTTTTCGGGCCAGGTCCCTGGGTATGGAGGTCTTACCGTTGGAAAGTTCACGGCTGTATTCCTGTATCCGCTTGAGCTCACCCATCGAGGGCTCAACTTCCTGCTTCCCGGCCCGGGTTCCCTCAAGCCTGGCAATGTTGATGGCTGCAATGATATCTGACACTTCGGAACCGTGGATTCCGCGACCCATGGATGGCGATGTGCCAGTCTCATCCACCACTTCTACATTGACACCCATATCCAGGATTGAATTGATCAACTGGGTCCTTACAAGTCTTGCCCCGTTCCCGATCCTGATAACAACATCCTTGTCCTGATAATTTTCCAGTACCTGCCGCATCAATCCCGGCACGTCACGGGCCGGTACATGATATACTTCGCTTACCTGGCCGTCTTCCAGTACTGCAATTCCTGGGTTCTTTCCAGGATCTATCCCGATGACAACCTGATTGATATCGTTCCTGCCACTTAATAACTTTAAAGCAGCATTGATGGTCGATTCAGGGTCATTGTTGAATGTCACTATCTTGTCAGGGTCAAAATCAATCTTTGACGATTCTTCAGGGGATGTGATAACCGTGCCTACAATGGGTGGTATCGGGTCATTGAACGATAGTATATGGACATGAATACCCCTGGTCTTTGTGACTTCCAGTATGGACTCAAACAGGGTAAAATCATCAGTGATAAGAGCAATTTGTTTTGTCCTGATATTCCCACCTGGTTTTTGTCCAAAAATTAGTCCGGATGTATATAAATATAATTGAGATCCATTCCAATACAAATTCAATTGAATTCCATAACTTATGAATGTTATTGTGTCAGGTCAGCTTTGGTAAAATTATACTCATTGGTAATATTTACGCTAAAGGGCAGGTCACCGGAATGTGCTTTAACTATCAGTTCACCCAGCTCTTCTTCCATTATCTTGCTTATCCCAATAATGGATGTGGTTGGCCTGGGATTCACATCTATCACCCACGGCTTATCAGCCAGCACAATATCCACTCCAACATATCCCCGGCACCCCAGCGCTTCTGCACTACGCTGCGCCGCCTGGAATAACTCCTGGTTCCTGCCTGTATCCACTCCAACCGTGCCCCCGTTGTACTGTATCGCATTGCCAATGCTGATATTCTGCCGGTTAATTGTCAGTAGCAGGGTCTGGGGGGGCAGGGACTGGGACTGGGTATCATCTCCCACCACCAGGCTGGCGCTCAGATGCTCACCCTCGATATACCGGGTTGCCACAAAACCTTCTGGTATCGTGGTGGCACAGGAATACGTGGCAAGGGTTGTATCTTCTGAAGCACATCCCCACCTTGGTTTGAGCACTATCCTGTCGCCAGGTGAAAATACATTCGGCTCACCGGATACAGTTGTGGCGGGAACCTTTATTCCTTCATTTTCCAGTATCCTGGTACACTCCAGTTTATCTGCACACAACCTGACCGAACCTGACGGGCATCCCAGGTTTATTGTATTTTCTTCTACTATTTCTGTCAGGTCGCCCAGCAGTTCATCAGGTGCCACCACCAGGGCTGCATCACACTGTGCTGATAATTCCTCAACAGACCGATCAAAGTCCTTTGTCTCAACCGCAGTGCCTGCCGGTAGTACCGGGCCGCTGGTCGGGTATACCACATTATGGCCTGCGGCAGTGAAACTCCTGACAAGTACATCCAGCATGGCCCTGCCTTCCAGTAGTATGGTACCTCCCTCGCCTGCACCCACCGCATACTCGGCTATCATTATATCCATTGGGCGAATAATGAGCCTTATTGCATTTTAATATAATTGCTCTGTTAGCAAATCAACCGTAATAATGAGTAATGTCCTGTTTGTTTGTCTTTTCTCTTTTATGCTTCAAGAGGTCAACGACCCCGTTTTGGAAGCACCCACTGCTGGCGGGTGTGGTGTGGGCGCAGTCAGGAACACGTGTGGATAAGGATCTGGAACGATGATTTTTAATGTGTGTGGGTACATAAAGTTGGCAGGCGCAGGAAATGGTCGAACAGGCTGAGTTCACAGGAAATGCGTAAGTGGTGAGATCAAAGAACAAAGAGACGCGGTGAGCTAATCCAGGGATAATTTTGTGATCCACACTGACAAAGAAGCATGTGTCATCGGTTAAGAGTAATATTGTAATGGAACACGGATTGCACGGATGACACGGATGCGCACGGATAAAAAATAAATCCGTGAAAATCCGTCAAATCCGTGTCATCCGTGTTCGATTTAAATTAAATTGGAGAATCGTATGAA
>JAUVLO010000136.1 GCA_030600695.1 Methanosarcinales archaeon
GCCAGTGCTCCACTCCGCGGGTGGTATGGGACAGGACCGACATGCTGCGGGATGCCATATCGGCAAGTAGTGTGGCAGTACTTGTCTTGGCGCCCGTGCCTGTTATTTCTACAATTCTCCCCTCCAGGCTCCCGTCCGGGGCGTTTGATATGAGTTCACCTACTGCCCTGTGATGAGTGATCACGGCACAGTCGGCACAGTCGGCACAGTCGCCACTGTCAGGCATGAGGGCAGGGTCCAAGTGTACCGGCGCAACTACCAGGTCAATATCAGTGTTTATTTTATCAGCGATCTTTATGCCGTCCTTTTCAAGCCCTGATAGTATATCACTGCCCACGGTACCGTATATGTCAATACCGGTAACGCTTCGCGCTTGTCTGGCGATGTGCCGCGCCAGTGGAATGCCGCCATGGGTCAGGTCTATGACAGCCACATCTTTATTTTCGAACAGCATATGCAACTTTTATTCCAGTGCTTCCATTACTCTCTTATAGGCCAGGTCAGCTATCAGCTGGTCAGCACCCAGGGGCTCGGCATAGACCAGGGTCACATCATTGCCGTTAAGCTGGATTGTCGTACTGCGTTTCTCCCTGTCGATACCCAGTATCCGGGGGATATCCTCGGTGGTATGCACGCCGTGTGCTAAAAATATGGGTACGGCCACTATGGTGGTCACTCCCGTGCCTCCAAAGGCGTTTAATCCCTCATCCATGTTGGGATCGTCCATGTTCATAAATCCTATCCTGACCACTGTATTTTCGTATTTCCCTGCAATAAGGTCAGCAACCCCGGACACAACATCTTTATTGTACGGTAGTCTGCTTCCGTGACCAAGTGCCAGTATTCCAATTTTTTCTGTCATGAATTTCATCTCAATTAAGGCAAATAATATTACAACAGTAACACTATTTATATAAAAAGTATTACTGTATGAAGTCTATTGTAATACTTATTAAATATAGGTTTTGCACAATGAATCACAATGCTAAAATATGATGAAAAAACTTTCAGTGTTTTACTTGTTACTTCATTACTTCACAAAAGGTAGGAATATGGAAGATCACATAAAAGTATCTGACATCAGCAATTATCTCAAATGTCCCAGGCAGGTCTATTATACTTATAAAGAGCCCAGGCCCGGAAATACCATTACCTCTTCTTATGTCGAGTCACTGTTGATAAGAGAAATGGCCCGGTCATATGCAGATGTGGTGCAATCAGGGAACATGGATGATGCACTGCAGGAACTCCTTGATGTTGCAGCAAACCAGCTTACTGCCATTTACAGGGAGGAGCTAAGTGGCATTGATGAAGAAATGCTTTTAGAAGCCGTTGAGGCTGTAAGGTCGCACCTGGAAGGGATAAAGTGCGGAATTCTGGAATCTGTTGAAAGGTTGGGTAGTAACAGGCTGGTTGAGCTGCTCACGTCCCATGATACTGAGCCGGTGTTATATTCAAAGAAGTTTGGCCTGTCCGGAAGCCCTGACCGGTTGCTTATGACAGATGGTGTGCCGGGCCTGTCTATTATCCGTACTGGCCGTGCTCCAGAATCAGGTATCTGGAAGGATGACAGGATAAGGCTCACTGCCCTTTCCATCCTGGTGGAGGAAGAATATAATTGTGTTGTGGGTTCGGGAACTGTGGAATATGCCAGGTATGGTATTGTACGCAATATAAAGATCAAACGGGCTGACCGTAGGAAGGTGCTGGTACTTGCCGGCAGGATCCGGAAGATAAGGGACGGTAGGCTGCCACATCGTCCTGATGACGCTCCCTGTGATTACTGCAGCTATGTGGAGTTATGCGAGGTTGCTCCAACCCTTGCCTCTAAGTTCTTTTGATGAGGAAAAATCATAATATTGAAATAATATGGCTGTTCAAACAAAGACCAATAGGTATTTATTAAATAAAGTATGAACTTGGTTCGTATGGTTTCGAACAAATCATATATTGATATATTGTGAAATTCTAAATAATAAATAAGCAAATGTGATACAATGGTAGATATAACAGATTTAGCAGCAGAAGAGCTGAAAAATCTCCTGGAACAGGAGAACAAGCAGGATTATGCACTGCGTATTTTCGTGGCAGGTATGGGTTGCAGTGGTGCCAGTTATGGAATGTCACTGGATGATACCAGTAAAGAGGAAGATGTTGAACTTACCAGTAATGGTGTCAGGATACTTATGTCATCGAGTATCCAGGAATCACTTGATGGTGTGGAGATCGATTTTATAGATAATGAATCAGGAAAAGGGTTCATTATTAAGGATCCAAATGCACCACAGTGCGGATCATGCTGCTCCTGTTAAGGAGTGGTTTTCTTTTTTTTCATTCGATCTTATCATAATAAAATTACCGGGCGTAAACGAAAACTTATAGGGCCTGTACGAAATGCTCATCGCACCGATCAGATCGAAGCTCTTGCTGACAGGAATTGAGCTCGGTCTTCTTCAATCAGTTGTCTGAACATAAGTCAGCCGACACGATGAAAGAAGGATGGAAATGGTAAAAAAACCAAATGGTTGCAATCCCATGACTTTAAGAAGGTACAAACAAAATATGTATATATTTTCAGAAGAATCTATTTGTGGAGACTGACATGACCAGTACTGAGTATAATTGGCTGCTTAAACATTCGCAGAATTTGTTCGAGGAATATCATGGCAAGCATCTGGCGATCTCTGGAGAGCAGATAATTGCTGTGGGCGAGTCCGCTATCGAAGTATTCAAAAAAGCAAAAAAATATAAACCCACTGGGAAAATCTCAATAACCTACATCCCTACCGATGAAGAGACAGTCACACTCCTGTGACAGGAAGATTACAGCTATGAAATACCCGTATATGCTATTTAAAGGTAGATACCTGCCGATAATCCCGCTGGACCTAAAAGGTTTTGACTGGGTGGAATTCAACGCTTATGTTGACTCGGGTGCGAGTTACAGTGTATTTCACTCAGATATCGCAGAAATACTTGAGCTTGATTATGAACACGGTGAGAAAACATACATTACGGTAGGTGATGGCTCTCTTATCACAGTATTCAAGCATCTGGTGCCTGTTCGAATAAAGGAGCAGGAATTCAAAGCAAGTATCGGGTTTTCGAGGAATCTTGGCATCGGTTTTAACATTCTTGGAAGACAAAGCTTCTTTGATCGATTTGTATTCTGTTTTGATGATAAAAATAAGGTCTTGATTGTTTAGATGATATCCTACCCATATCCACCGTTCTTCTTTAGGGTCTACCACTCCCTGAATTGGTTTTTTTTACAAAAGTCCAAAGTTCGTCTAATTCAACCTTTGAGATATGTAGTTCCTTAAGAAAGATATCATTCACCTTTTCACTATGATTTGCGGCTCGGAGAAGGCAATCCCTAATTGTATCCAATTTCACATCCAATATATATGATATTTTTCTAAGATGGATGTCACTAAGAACCATTTTTAGTGCAAGAATAAAGGTATCCTTATTCGTCATGAGGTCGTAAAAGACCGTCCCACTTCGACTATTGAATGATTTCCCACATGTTCTACAGATAAATTTCCTGACTTTTTCATAGTATATCAAGTATAACTTGATGTACTCAAGAAAATCCGACCGAAGGGAGGATTTTGTTCTTTTGTGTTCGTATGTTCCATTTCCAGCGATATTTCCCATGTCATCGATTCCAGAGCAGGTTACACAAAAAGCGCTGAGAAATTTGCCAGAGATAGTGGGATAGAGTTGCTGGATATCTGAAGGGTTTTGAAACCAGAAGGAAGGAGTATCTTTTCGCAAATGAATGGCAGGTACTATTAACACTACTTATCTTCGACCAGACGCTTTTGTTTCCTCATTCAAGTAGATAGTCCCTTAGGAGAGGTCCTCTTACTTTTTAGTAAGCTGCCTTGTTAGTTTTTGCTTGACCATGTTTGGTTATTTATCTTAAACCTAATTTTATTTGGGTATACTATTTCTAAACCTAACCTCCAATGAAGACATATCACAAAGGAGGTATGTTATGACAGAAACAAAGCAAAAAAAGAGCCGGAAGGCTCTTGCAGTAAATATTATGCTATTGAT
>JAUVLO010000128.1 GCA_030600695.1 Methanosarcinales archaeon
CTGCGTACCTCAGCGCACTCTGCGGTTCGCAATGAATTGATTGCCAGCCGCCCACCATTTTCACTTACCCGGCAGCCCGTCCCTGGTGCTGCTGGCGGACGGTGGAAAGAATATTCAAATATTGCGATAAATAAAATTGTACAGTTTACAAGTTCAAGAACTCAACCAGTTCCACTGTCCTGTAGATCTTCACACAATCCTGCCGCTGAAACCCTTTATCTTCAGTCCATATCCCATCCACCTTTGTCTTCATCGCAAGCGCCAAAAATGGTGTATCATCTGGGTCAATATCCTTCATAATCTTTTCAGCCTGTGGATAGCAATCAGCATATTCTTCATGTGGGTAAATAGAAATCCTTGAGAAAAGCATATCCATGACATACTGAAGGTCATCTGAAGTCAGTTTTGACTTTTTTTCAACGTATAGGAAAGTATATACTTTCCTGTAGGCTTAGAAAATGCGAACGAAGTGAGCATTTTCTTGATAAGGTTGGCATGATTCATAATCTCAGTGAAGGTATATTCCGGCGCCATGAGTTCAAAACCTGAATCCATAAGGATGCTGCGCCTGATAGAATTGGATATAAGTGAGGAGATGATTATGTTGGTGTCAATAACAAGCCGCATTATGCCATCTCACCAGGTTTATTTTCATGGCGTTCGCGTATGGACTTTTTTATAAGTTTTGAAATCTCGTCAGCATCCATTTCAGTGAGTTCGCTTTTTTCAAGAATGCTGTCAAGTATCTGGACTTTGCTTGCATATTCCCACATGGCATTTCGGGCTATGACACTCCATTTCACTTCATTATGATGTTTTATGACCTTGTATAGGTCATCAGGGACTGATAGGGTCATGGTGGCCATATACATAATTATGTATATACACATACTTATGTGTATTGTCGGAAAATAAGGGATGGAACTTCCTATCAATGCTGTAGTGATATTGGTTGTGCTTTTGGCTATAATGCTTTTGCTGATGTGGTACAGGGGGAATAATTTTGCTGATTTTGTTGGAAATATTGTTAAGTAATATAAACTGTGGAGAAAGTGTCACTTGAAGACAATGGGGGGTACATTTAAGTAAGTTAATATTAACTTCCCAATATGCCTGAGTGATTGACTCTAAAGAAATAAGATATGAATTAAGGGTAATCAGGGAGGACCTTGATTTCATTAAGGGTCATATGATTGATGTAGATTCAATTATGACTGAAGATGATTATCTTTCTTTGAATGAATACAGAAATGAAAAATAGTCTGGCAGGCTTACTTCTCATGAGGAACTCAAAAGAGAAATGGGATTGTAACGTTTGACATTCAATATTCCAGACAGGCTGTCAAGTTCCTAAATCCCTTGATAAGACTCTTGTTTCAAGAATCCTTACGAAGATTGAAAAACTAAAACACAACCCGATTTCACATGACTCCAGGACTGTTGAGGGGTATAGCGAAAAATTGTTTAAGGTGAGGGTTGGGATATGCTCTGACACGGATTCTAGGTTGCATTGTCCGCGGATGTGGAGTGTGGCCGCCGCCGACAGTTAAAATATAAAATTTAAGTTATACTGGGGAAAAATCATAACACTGCACCGCAAAGGACGCAATGAACGCAAAGTTAAGGCAGCGGCGGCTTTGCGAACTTCGCGCCCTTTGCGGTGATTAAAATGATAAGCAACCTGTCCTCTGCGTACCTCAGCGCACTCTGCGGTTCGCAATGATTTGAATCCAGCATCATACACCATAAGTCCAATACATTATCACATCAATTACATACCAAAATATACATACACATCATTCAAACAAAATCCTTATCTAATCTAAGCATTATCAATTACCAAAACAATGGTGACAATATTATGCAGATACTACTCATCCATTCAGACCATATCGAATACCAGGTTAAGAAAAAGACCCCTGTAGCAGAAACGATAGACGAAGACATGAAACAAGGCAGCATGGACGAGGCACTGACCGTCTTTATCGCTGTGGAAAAAGTAGACGAAACCGACCCTGAAAAAGCCGTTACAACAACGGTTGATGAGATAAAGAAAGTAGCAGGCCAGGTCAAAGCAGAGAATATCATGCTCTATCCCTACGCCCACCTGAGCAGTTCCCTGTCATCACCCAAGGTGGCAGTACAGGTCCTGAAGGATATGGAAGCTGCACTAAAAGGTGAATATAATGTCAAGCGAGCACCTTTCGGGTTCTACAAGGCCTTCGAGATAAAATGCAAGGGCCACCCCCTGTCAGAACTCTCCAGGACCATCCGGGTAGAAGGCGAAGCGACACCGCACGGTGCCGCATCAGCAGTATCCGCAGCACCAGCAGCCGGGAAGGAAGAAGTAATCAGCGAGGCCATCAAGGCAGAAGAGAAAGCCAAATCCTACTGGCACATCCTGACCACGGACGGAGAACTGCATTCATTTGATGATTTTGATTTTACAGGACACGATAACCTGCGCAAGTTCAGGGACTACGAGGTATCCAAGAGCCGGGCAGTGGACCGCATCCCGCCCCACGTTGAACTGATGCGGCGGCTTGAGATAGCGGATTATGAGCCGGGCAGTGACAGCGGCAATATGCGCTTCTATCCCAAAGGACGGCTTATCAAGAGCCTGCTGGAAACCTATGTGCTGGACCGCACGGCAGCTATGGGCGCCATGGAAGTGGAAACCCCGATCATGTACGACATGAACCATCCCACGCTAAAGAAATACCTGGACCGGTTCCCTGCACGCCAGTACTCGATCGAGGCCGACAAGAAGAGCCTCTTTTTGCGCTTTGCAGCATGTTTTGGCCAGTTCCTGATGAACCATGACATGACCATCTCTTACCGCGACATGCCCTTGAAGATGATCGAGATGACCAGATACAGTTTCCGCAAGGAACAGAGCGGCGAACTGGTAGGGCTGCGGCGACTGCGGGCCTTTACCATGCCTGATATGCATACGCTTGCGGTTGATATGGAGCAGGCCATCATGGAGTTCGGCGAGCAGTATAATATGTGCATGAGCATGCTGGACACCATGGGGCTGGGACTGGAGGACTATGAGGTTGCGATACGGTTTACACGGGATTTCTATGAGGAGAATAAGGAGTTCATTACCGAACTTGCCCGCGTGGTGGACAAGCCGGTACTGATAGAGATGTGGGATGAGAGGTTCTTCTATTTCGTGCTGAAGTTCGAGTTCAATTTCATCGATGCCATGGATAAGGCCAGTGCCCTCTCTACTGTGCAGATAGATGTGGAAAATGCAGAAAGGTATGACATCAATTATATCGACAAGCATGGTGAGGCACAGCGTCCCACCATATTGCACTGCTCGCCAAGCGGTGCCATTGAGCGTATTATCTACGGCCTGCTTGAGAAGCAGCATATGCGGACGCAGGCGGGCGGGGTGCCTATACTGCCGATATGGCTGTCGCCCACCCAGGTGAGGGTGATACCGGTGGCTGAGCGGCATATGGAATCGGTTGGGGAAGTGGCGCAGATGCTGGGCTGCAGGGTGGATATTGATGACAGGGCCGAGACTGTTGGTAAGAAGATACGGGATGCAGGTATGGAGTGGATTCCGTATGTGGTCGTGCTGGGTGATGAGGAGTTGGCATCGGGCGACCTTAGTGTGACTGTGCGTTCGGAGAGCCAGCCTAAAAAGCCCAAGCTGGTGAAGATGAAGGCATGGGACCTGTCTGCCAGGGTGCAGGTCGAGATCGCAGGGTTGCCGTATAAGGGTCTGGCATTGCCGGTGTACCTCTCTATGAGGCCCAAGTTCTTATAGATGGAAAGGCTTTTAATTGATTAACGAGTACAGAAGGCAACACAACCCAGGTTTTATTGCGGGACAGTAGGGTAGCCTGGCCGATCCTCGAGCGTTTGGGACGCTTGGACTGCGGTTCGAATCCGCGCTGTCCCACTTGAATTTTTCTTTGACTGTGGTTTGCTTTGGGGATATTAAATTACGTCATAGGTTGCCATTTTAGAAAAACGGGGCATCTGTGTGGATTTTAATGAATTGCTTTTCATCTATGGTTGACATTCATGTGCAAATTTACTAAACTTCCAAATGACCGATAGGTTCCTTTCGGTCCCAGTTCTTTTCCTGGAAATCATTTGCTGCCATTTCGTTAAAACTCCCGAAGGCCCAGTCCACTCCGTCCTTATCCGGGCTGTATATGCCGGGGTCGTGGCCCGGTGTTACCGGCATCTTTTGCAGGTGTTTGACGTGCTCCTGGTCCTTTGAGTGAAAGTAGGGTCTGCCCAGGGGTTCCTTGCCGCCGCCGGATTTGTTCTTGAGGTCAAGGGCGGGCAGGGGTCAGGGGTTTTTTGGGTGATGTGGTGGGATGGGGTGATTTATGTAGGATGTAGCTATAGGTGGATGTGTAGAGTATAATATTTCAGATGGACAAGATGAAAAAATAGGGAGCAGAGTATTATTTTCAGGCCCTGAAATAAATTATGCATCTGGCTGCCGAAACCACTCTCACGAAATAGACAACGGGTCATAGAAC
>JAUVLO010000087.1 GCA_030600695.1 Methanosarcinales archaeon
TGGCAGGGACGGGATGGGCGGTGCGTCCTTTGCATCCAGGGACTTAAGCGAGGAATCGGAATCAGAGGAACGGCACAGTGTCCAGATAGGCGACCCGTTCACAGAGAAACTTGTCATGGAAGCCACTCTTGAAGCCATTGATAAGGGATTGGTACTGGCATGCCGTGACCTTGGAGCCGCCGGCCTTGTCGGGGCCAGCAGCGAGATGGCAGCCAATGGCGAACTTGGTGCCTATATTATTGCCGATAATGTCCACCTGAG
Organism: Methanosarcinales archaeon; assembly: GCA_030600695.1. Taxonomy (GTDB): domain Archaea; phylum Halobacteriota; class Methanosarcinia; order Methanosarcinales; family Methanocomedenaceae; genus Methanocomedens_A. The sequence continues at coordinate 262 of JAUVLO010000087.1, forward strand.
GGACGAGAGCCTGACACCTTTCGAGATAATGATATCCGAATCCCAGGAGCGCATGGTACTGGAAGTAGAGCCCGGTAATGTGGATAAGGTGCTGGCAATTGCAGACAAATACGACCTCAAGGCCAACCTGATCGGCGAACTCACACAAAAGACCCAGTATGTGGTGGAGTACAGGGGCGAAATAGTAGCAGATATGCCAATACTGTTCCTGTGCGGCGGCGCACCCACATCAGAGATGGACTTTATGCCGCCTGCTGCTCTGAGGAATGCTGAAAAACCGCCCGTGCCTGAAGATATCAAGGACCTCACCCTGAAAATGCTTGCCAGACCCAATATCGCTTCCAAGGAATGGGTATACAGGCAGTATGACCATGAAGTGCAGGTGCGCACCGTGATCAAGCCGGGTCTGGATGCCGGTGTACTGCGAATCATTGACGATACCCAGGGACTTGCCCTGTCATGCGGCTGTAATCCTGCCCATGTTGAGGCTGACCCCTACAATGGCGGGGCTGGAACAGTTATCGAGAATGCCATGAACCTTGCTGCTGTGGGAGCCAGACCCATAGCACTGGTGGACTGCCTGAACTTCGGGAACCCGGAGCGGGGTGAGATATTCTACCAGTTCAAACAGGCAGCATTGGGACTGGGCGATGCTGCAAGGAAATTGAAGACGCCTGTGGTAGGCGGAAATGTATCTTTCTACAACGAGAGTGATGAGTTCGGGAGTGCCATTGCACCCACGCCAAGCATCGGCATGGTCGGGTGGGTCAGGGACCTGGGAACCATTCCTGCAGGTACTTTCCGGCACCCGGATGAGACCGTGATACTTGTGGGTGATACAAAGGATGAGCTTGGGGCCAGTGAGTATTATTCCATGCTTGGGCTGGGCAATAATGGTGTTACGCCAGGGTTGCCTGGGAACATTGATACGGTCATCGATACACTGATACGTGCTGTGGAATCTGGTCTTATAACTGCCGCCCATGACATATCCAACGGCGGGCTGGCAGTTACGCTGTGCGAGATGGTTGAACAGATAGGCGCAGAAATTGATATTACAGGTATATGTGCAAGAGACGATGATGCCCTGTTCTCGGAATCATACGGCAGGATGGTCATCACTACCAGTGAACCGGAAAAAGTGGTGGATATGATGTCAGGTATTGACTGTACAGTACTTGGAAAGACAAGTGGAAATGGTCTGTTAATTAAAACCCGTAATAGTAACCTAAACCTGTCAAAAGATGAAATAAAAGATGCCAGGAGCAGTCTCTCCCGGCTGATGATGGATTAATTAATATTCATTCCTTAATTTATCTTTTTCTCATACCCTTAATGATCTTCCTGATAAATACCAGAACGACCAAGATTACAATTACGCCGCCCAGGATCATAAGCCTGGAAATGTTGCTTTTTGTATCATCATCTATCACGATCTGGGTCTGTAATGGTGTAGGTGTGGGCGTTGTAGCTTTTTCAGGCTCGATATAGATGGCCGCAGCCCATACATCCAAGTTCAGGTCCTGGTACGTGGTGTATGCCAGCTTTGTACCGTCATGGCTCCAGTCAGGCTGTTTTTGGGGCCTGGATTCCCGGATCAGGGTCGTATTATCAGTACCGTCTGGCCTGATAATACATATGTCAAAATCGCCGTTCTCATCAGAGGAATAGGCGATCCATTTTCCGCAGGGGCTCCATGCCGGGTCGAGCTGTTCATAACTGTCATTGGTAAGCTGGATATTATTAGAGCCGTCAGCGTTCATTACCCAGAGATCGCCCTGGAATGAATAAACTATCCTGGAACTATCAGGACTCCATGCCGGTGTATCGACTTCTGTTTGATAAAAGGTCAACCTGGTGATGTTTGAAGTATCAGGTTCCATGATCCAGATCTCGTAATTGTAGTTGTTCTTCCATAAACACAAAATTTTAGTGCCGTTACTGTTCCATGAAGGATATTTCAATTCTGTTTTATTGTAGGTTAACCTGCGCGGGTCTGTCAGATTATTGTTAATGATCCAGATGTTCTGGTGCGGGTCTCTGGGATGCGGGTCTTCAGCTATGAAAAGTATCCCTCCTCGACCCCAATCGGGTTGTTCTAACCTGTTTTTCTGAAAAAATATATCTTTGTTGGAACCGTCCACGTCCATTACCCACAGTTCGCTGCCGTACATTCCATCTACCACATAGACAATCCTGGAATCATCAGGACTCCATGTTGCATCGTATTCATAGGCAGTGCTGTTGGTCAACTGGAACAGGGCGGTCACCCTGGGTAATTCAGCGGCTGTGGCGAAAGGAACAAAGCACAGCAGGGTTATGATGAGAATGAAAGATAATTTTATTTGCCTCATGATTTCACGTCTTTATATTAATACCAGGCTTTAAGTGGCAGCTATTTATGATAAAATTTATTTCAAATTTGGCAGTAGTACTTTATAAACCTAATCATATAAATCATCGGGCTATTCCCGTGATTTTTTCTGTCAATGGACAGCATTTATGTTAATTAACCACATTATCCGGTTACAGGTGAAGGAAAAATGGCAATCCATCCAATTGAATTTCGTTACGGTACTGCTGAAATGAAGCAGGTATGGAGTGAGGAATCTAAATTACTAAAATTACTCCAGGTAGAGGCAGCCCTGGCCAGGGCCGAAGCTGATGTGGGCATGATACCAGGGGATGCAGCCGATACTATTGCAGCGGCAGTGGACAGCGTCAGACTTGAACGGGTCAATGAGATCGAGGACGAGATAAACCACGATATGATGGCCGTGGTCATGGCATTGTCAGAGCAGTGCGGGACGGCAGGAAAATGGGTTCATTTCGGTGCTACTTCCAATGATATGCTGGATACCCAGCTTGCCCTGCAGATAAAGGAAAGTATTGCCCTGCTGCGCAGTAAGACCATAGCTGTCAGGGATGCCCTTGTGGAAAGGGCAGATGAGCATAAAACCACGGTCTGTGTCGGCAGGACGCACGGGCAGATAGGAGTTCCCACCACCTACGGCCTGCGCTTCGCAGTATGGGCCAGCGAGATGGACAGACACCTTACAAGACTGGACGAACTGGAGCCCAGGGCAGCAGTGGGCCAGATGACGGGGGCTGTAGGTACCCAGGCTGCCTTCGGGGCGGATGGTATTGAGATACAGCGGCGAACAATGGAATACCTGGGGCTGGGCAGTGTGGAGGTATCCACCCAGATCATACAGCGGGACAGGCATGCCGAGTTCGTGATGTGGATGGCAAATACTGTCACTACCCTGGATAAGATATGCGTGGAATTCCGCTCCCTGCAGCGCAGCGAGATCGCAGAAGTGGAGGAGAGTTTTGGCAAGAAGCAGGTGGGTTCGTCCACCATGCCCCACAAGCGCAATCCTATTAAGAGCGAGCAGGTATGCGGTTTGGCCCGGATTGTCAGGGCTATGGTTGAGCCTGAACTGCTGAACAATACTTTGTGGGATGAGCGGGACCTGACCAACAGTTCCTGTGAGCGGGTGGTCTTCCCAGAGACCTGCGTGTTGATGGACCATATCCTGAAACTGGCTGAGGGTATTATTACAAATCTAAGGTTTTATCCTGAGAATATCAAGCGCAACCTGGAGCTAATGGGCGGGCTGAACATGGGCGAGGCTGTGATGATTGAGCTGGCCAGGCGGGGTGTAGGCAGGCAGGAGGCACATGAGATTGTGAGGACTAGTGCTATGGAGGCCCGCGAGTCGGGCAGGCATATGAAGGAGGTACTGATGTCGCGGCCTGAGGTGACTGGGTTTATTAGTGCTGGGGAGATTGAAGGGGTGATGGATCCTGAGGGGTATATTGGGACTGCTGTGGAACAGGTGGAGGCTGTGGTGGAGCGGTTGAGGGGAAAAAAGCATTAATGCGAAATGGGAGTGAGGAAGTATAGTCTGCTGCATAACAATTAATATAAAATTAACCGCAGATTTAAGTTTGCATCTGTGTAAATCCGTCGGCTGAAATCGGTGTCTGCGGTAATTATTTCGATAGAAGATTTATCAAAATCGATAACTGCATATGCATGGATCGGATGTTCGACGTTCATCTAATCCACCGCAAAGTTCGCAAAGAGCGCAAAGCTTCTGCTGCATTGACTTCGCGTCCTTTGCGTGCTTTGCGGTGCAGTATTTAATAAAATTTGTATTTAAACAGCTATGGCAGCGGGTTTTATTTTAAATAGCAACCAACTCGTACGAACTGGTACGAACTCTTCAAGGCGAGTTCGTTGTGAGTTCGCATAAGTTCGCTGCTGAGTATAACTCAAATTATATATTCATACAATCAGTTGCAGGTCACTGAAGGAATAGGGGCAATAATCTTATAAACACGAACCACTGAGGACATAGAAGTACACAGAGAAGGGGGAAAATGCTCTGTGTACTCCGTATCCTCCGGGGTTTTCATCACACAAATTATATATTTCAACTATCCACGGTGGCAACAATTTACTATGCACAGACGATGCAACCTAAAATCTGTGTCTGAAAAATAACTGGTAAATGAAAATGATATAGTGCCATCTATCCCAACTTCTTAGTTTTTCAGCTTTTCATCATGCATGTATCCGGCAATAGGGGCTATGTCAATGGTGGGGGTGACAGCCAAGATGTGGGGTCAGGGATTGACCGGGTATGTAACTGTCGCAAATTGGACCATTTTTTTGCGATTGTGTCTTCGGACATTGTTGGTCATTTATTGGTCTTATATAAAATTATTAATATAAATATATAAATATATTGTAATATTATCAAAAGATTTACAATCTATGACTTTTTTAATATTTGTTGAAAGACAGAGACAATTGATAAATTAGTTGGATTGTTGAAGAAGCCCGTTTTTCAAAACGTTAGAACGTGTGGAATAAATATGGTGCATGCATGGTGTTCGCGTTGTTAATGCCCTTAAAAATGTCACAGTATGTAGCCGATCTGATTGATCAAATCGCGGACATGGGGTAATTTAACAGTAAATCGAAATCTGCACGTCACCCTCTGCCAAAGACGTAATGGATACTGTAAAGCTCCATCCTGTGCTCTCAACGCATGCGGGATTTGAGAAGAATACCGGGATCTACATCAATACTGTGTCATCTGAGGTGATGGCTTCGTATTTGAAGGAATGGGTGTTGGGTGTTTAGCAGATGATTAATCTGAATAACAATGGATATATACTATCATATCACTATAACAATAGGCGATTATTATGGTTGAATCTACATTAACATTGAAATTTAGAGGTGTTGAAGCCGACCTGTTAAACCAGATGGTGGATATGGGCCTATTCAATAGTAAATCAGAAGCAATACGTTCGGCGCTCATCAAATACGCCATGGATTTGAATCTTTTGGATTCAAAATTCATGTGGAATGAGATCAAGTTATATCCCGGGCGTCAGGTAAGTGCAGAACAACTGGCAAAAGATATACGTTCGATCAAAGATGAAATATAGAGTTTTTTTAGATTCGAACGTGTTCATATATGCATTCGAGTTTCCGGATTCGAACTCCAATAAGATAATTGATCTCGTAAACGATGAAATTATCGAGGCTGTAATATCTGAGTGGGTTGTTGCAGAAGTGTATAAGTATTTCAGGAAATTCCACAAAAAACGGCTTGCTGATACATTCAGGAAATTCATGTATGGCTCATGTAATGTTGTGCTGAGCAAGGATGTAGAAAAAGCAATGTCAAAATATCGTGGACAAATAAAAGAAAAAGATCTGGAGCAATTGACGGTTGTTAAAGAATTTGGTATCAAGTATGTGATCTCTTATGACAGGGATTTCGATGATGTCGAAGAATATAGGACACCAAAACATTTCATTAAATTGATGGGATTTAATAGCAGTGAAAAAGAGTACTGACATCATATAGGTGTTGTAAATTATCGGGGGTTGTGTTTTCAAATGAAAAAACTTAGAATCGGTATGTTTGCATGGGAGAGCCTATATTCAGTAAAAGTCGGCGGAATCGCGCTGCATGTTTCGGAACTTTCAGAAGCTCTTGCAGCAAAAGAGCATGAAGTTCATATCTTCACCAGCAGCGGCGGGCTTGGTGACTATGAGCAAATAAATGGTGTGCATTACCACAGGGTAACTCATGACCAGAACGGAGGCATCGTTAATCAGATGGACAGGATGTGCGATGCAATTGACGGCGCAGGGGAGGGGATACGATTTGCGTGCGTGCCAGAACGTATGTCGAGAATGTGGATATGAGGAATAGGCTCACGCTGATTGGCGATGGTACGGGCGCGACATTGACTGTGGATGGCGATGGAGGGAAGATCGGGAGCGATGGGGTGACGGTTGCAGGGCGCGCGGCTCTGGAAGGGACTGTGCCTGGAAGCAGTAAAAAGGTGGGTCTAAAAGGTCAGGTAGTTATTCCCGGGGATATCAGGCATGTTCTTAACATCTATCCGGGGTCCAGGGTGTCATCCAGATTAAAAGATGACATATTGGAAGTAGGAAACCCATCACAAGATGCCGTTTCCAGAAATATATCAATATCTATACCTGAAACATCATACGCAATCAAATATCGGTTACCGCTTTACTTATGGACGGGATTTACGGGATTTACAGGATACGAAGCAACATCAGCATCCTGTAAATCCTGTATATCCTGTCAAAATACTATGCTTTATGAAGTGGATACGTGAAATCTGTGTATGCGGTAATTATTTCGATACAGGCTGTCCCAAAAGTCCAAAAAATGAAAAATTTTGACCTTAGTTCTTGATTTTAAGGCTTAATTGACCTCACATTTCATGGGAATTTTAGTTTTAGGACAGCCTGGATAGAAGATTTATCAAAATCGATAACTGCATATACATGGATCGGATGTTCGACGTTCATTTGATCAACCGCAAAGTTCGCAAAGAGCGCAAAGATTCTGCTGCATTGACTTCGCGTCCTTTGCCTGCTTTGTGGTGCAGTATTTAATAAAATTTGTATTTAAACAGCTATGGCAGCGGGTTTTATTTTAAATAGCAACCAACTCGTACGAACTGGTACGAACTCTTCAAGGTGAGTTCGTTGTGAGTTCGCATAAGTTCGCTGCTGAATATAACTCAAATTCATGTGTCATCGGTTAAGAGTTATATTGTAATGGAACACGGATTGCACGGATGCGCACGGATAAAAAATAAATCCGTGAAAATCCGTCAAATCCGTGTCATCCGTATTCGATTTAAATTAAATTGGAGAATCGTATGAAATTATTGGTCTTTTGGAAAATAAT
>JAUVLO010000007.1 GCA_030600695.1 Methanosarcinales archaeon
AACCAAGCCCCACAAGCTTTCCAGGCTTGCGCCATACCGCTAGACTACCTCGGCATTTTAATGCCTTATCTTGCCTTAAACTGACAATTTTCAGTCAGCCTTACCTTTATTTTCCGTCTTCGCTGTCCAGCCCTTGGGATAAGTACCCTCAAGCATCATCACCCGTTTGGTATCGGCCACCATACCAGTCTCTGCTTTGAGCACGGCATCCGTATCCATAAGGCTCCATGCAAGCGCAACCGCTTCACCTTTCAGGCTCATGACCAGCACCATATCGCCCGAATTCATACCAGAATCCACCTTCACCACACCAGGTGCGGCCAGGCTGGCACCGTGGCATATAGCATCCACAGCACTATCCCTTATAATGATCCTGGGCAGATGCACAAGACCCGCCTCCATCGGCTGTATCACCCGGCGCAGTTCACTCTCGTCACCCGACTCCTGGTACATAACCATGGCATCCTTCAGGTCGAACAGCGTTACCATGCTGTCATCCTCCCTGAACGGCCCGCTGCGGGTTCTCCGCAACTCCTGCATATGCGCACCACAACCAAGAGCTTCGCCCATATCATGGCACAGCTTCCTGATATACGTACCCGCCTCACAGCCCACGCGCATCAGCACTTTAGTACCATTGATCTCAGGGATATCCAGGTAATAAATATTGCGTATCCTTACCTCACGTTTCACAGCCGACTTTACCGGAGGTCTCTGGTAGATAGGTCCGGTGAACTCCTGTGCAATCTCCTTAACTACGGTCTTTTTTACAGTGGAGTGTAATTTCATTAAACATATATATTCCTTCCCCGCAGTCATAAGCGCCCCCACTGACTTGGTTGCATCGCCCAGCATAATAGGCAAAAGACCAGTAACCTTAGGGTCCAGTGTCCCGCCGTGCCCTGCCCTGGGTAGGTCCAGTATCTTCTTCACCCACGACACCACCTCATGACTGGTAGGTCCGGCCGGTTTGTCGAGATTGAGCACACCGTGAGTTATAAGCTCCCTTATGGGGCGCTTGTTAGGAATATATCCATAAGCCGGGTCAGTGGTATCCTCCACTTTGCATTTCAGTTCCCGCTTGATATCAGCAGGCAGTTTACGCTCCATCTAACCCCTCAGCCCCTTTTCCTTCATGGATTTAATTGCTGTAATAGCGACATTTGCCGTAGCATCCTGGTCCCAGACACTGGACTCGATCACCAGGTCATACAGGGTCAGGTCAGATATATCGATATCATAGTACTCCCTGTACCGTTTTGCCTCACTCTCCTGGCGTACCATGGTGTCGTGCATGGCCTGCTCAAGGGAAATATTCTCCCTGCCTGCGATCCGCCTTGCCCTGACCCCCACATCGGTCTTGAGCATTATCTTCAGGTCAGCATCTATCAGCCAGCCCGAAAGCCGTCCCTCGAACAGGAAATTCCCTTTGGTCTTTGAAAGCTCCACCTGCCGCCTATCGATCTCCTTATCAATGGCAGGGTCAGCTTCGGCCATATGCCCGAACTTTTCAAGATCCACTCCATTTTCCTTTGCCATGGCCCTGAAAACGTCACCTGAGGACACAAGTTCCAGGTTAAAATGTTCAGCGATTCTACTTGAAAGCGTACTCTTCCCGCTCCCCGGTGGACCGCTGACTGTAATTATCATGTTCATACGCCGCCGATATTCAGGCTCTTCCTGATAATCTGGCTGATTGGCAGACTGCAAATGAAATACCAGTATATCCAGTACTGGATGGGACCGAGCACGAAATCAGTCAGCATTTTTTCACCCCAGAACGGGAATATCAGCATCGGAGGGATTTCCTGTTTGGCGATGAAAAGGTACGCCCACATGAACAGGGGCAGCGAAATAATGCTGATATAAGCCATGGGTTTGAACTGCTGCTTGGTCATTTTCATCTGGTCATCCATCATGGCTGAACGCTCTGCTTCCATTTTCTTCACTTTGGACTGGTTATCTGCAAGCTGCGCCTCCCTGAAATCCTTCTGGAAGTTCTTCATCTGGTCCTGCACCCGGCGCATCAGTTCCCAATCCATGGTATATTTCTGGATCAGCGATGCATACAGGCCGGTAATAGCGGCCATCACGAACAGCATAATATGGAATGGCAGGATCTCGGGCAGCGGCCCGAGTAATATATCTACTAACTCACCCACCTGCATCCTGAATTTTTCACCAAGCAGGATGATCCCGAACATCATTCCGAAACCAAGGGCAAGTGCAGCCCTTTCCACCGTCTGCTTAAAGTCAGATTTTGGCATATCCTACTCCAACATCTTATCAATAACAACTGTGATCTCACCGAAGATATCTTCAATATCCCCTGTACCACTAACAGTATGCAACAATCCTTTATCTGTATAATAATCTATAAGCGGGTGGGTCTGGTTGTAATAGGCGACCAGCCTGGTCTTTACTGAGCTTTCGGTATCATCGTCACGCTGGTACAATTCCCGGCTGCATACATCGCATATCCCGTCCTTCTTTGGAGGATTGAACTTCACGTGGTAGCTGGCACCGCACTTACACATCCGCCTGCCTGCCAGCCTGGCCACCAGTTCCTCGTCCGGGACCTTGATATCAATCACTGCATCCAGTTCCTTTCCCAACTGGCCGAAGATATTGTCCAGTGCCTCTGCCTGGGGAATGGTCCGGGGATAGCCGTCCAGCAGGAATCCGTTATCGGTGTCAGGTTTAGATAGCCTGTCCTTGATAATATCTATCAGTACAGTGTCAGGGACGAGTTCTCCCTTGTCCATGTATTCCTTTGCTTTCTGGCCCAGTCCGGTATTATTGCCCACATTCTCACGTAATATATCGCCTGTGGATATATGAAGGATACCGTACTTCCCGGCCAGCATCTTGGCCTGGGTGCCCTTACCCGCACCCGGCGCACCAAGTAACACCAGATTGACCATACTATGAAGTACCTCCGAGGAATTGCCTCATCATCGGATGCATCTCCATCATCTGTTCAGATGCCAGATCCTCGTACAACCTGTACACAATACTCACAGCCAGCAGCAGACCTGTCCCGCCTGCCCCTCCCAGCGTACCCATAAGACTGGCCACCAGTGTCAACAGTCCGATGAACGCACCTCCGATAATGGTAACTCTTGGAATATAACGGTTCATGACCCGTTCGATACTGTCAATGTTCCGCCTGAATCCCGGTATTTGCATACCTGAATTGTGTATCTTCTGGGCTGTGTTCTTTGCATTCATACCTGTAGTCTCGATCCAGAACAGCGCAAAGATGATACCGCCTATGATCAACATGGTAGCATCCGCACCCACATGCAAAAATATCTGCCAGGTGGCCGGTATATCTACAGGTGCAAAACCAGTAGCTTCAGTAGCATACTGCATATTAATGTCATCAAAATTCTGTTTCACCAGACTAGGTATCCAATCACCGGGACCGTGCAATGGCGATAAATAATACATCAGGCCGCTGGTAGCAGTACTACCCCTGAACTCACCCAGAAACGTAATCCCTTTATTGAACAGCAGCATGCCCACCATCTGGATATTTGCCTGCAGTGCCCTGACCAGTATCATAGGAAGTACACTGGCATAAATAAGCTTGACAGGGAATCTACCCCTTGCACCCCGCACCGCACTATGGGCCAGAGGTATCTCGATACGGGTGGATTCCACATATACCACTACAAGGAATATCATGACCGTACTTATCAGTGCCAGGATACCGCCATCAATGAAAACGTTCTGGAAAACATTATCTGAAAACAGGTTGCCAAGTCCTACATCGGTAGTGAAATACAGCCATTTTGGTAAAAGGCCAACTGGTGCACTAAGAGGTCCTCCCGGACGCGTTATACTGAACATGCCCGTAACGATCGCCTGTGACACTCCTGCCACAATGAACAGTCCCACGCCGGAACCTATACCCCATTTGGATACCACCTCATCCATGAACAATATCAGGGTTCCGCCAATGAATATCTGGATGAATATGATTAACATCACAAGGTCCAGCCCGGCTGCGGCCGAGATGTTAAAATCCGCTGCCAGCATGGCTGCCAGACCGGCATCGGGCTTGATGTACCCCCCTAAGATCTGAGGCAGTGCTGTCAATATGATCATCACAAACACCAGCAGTTTCTGGACTCCCTGGAAGATAGCCTGGTCCTGGGGGTTGCTCAGGTCCATCTTGATCACATCCGCTCCCACCAGCAACTGCAACACGATGGATGCAGTAACAATGGGGCCGATACCCAGTAGCAAGAGTGAGCCCGACGCCCCTGCAAAGAATGCCCTGTATTGTTCGAACAGGTCTATGGATTCAGGAGACATGCCGAAAAGCGGAACATTGGACAGAGCGAAATACAGCAGTAGTATGCTCACTGTCCAGGTTAGTTTCTTCTTGAAATGGACATGCCCCTCCGGTCTTGCCACGGCCGGGAGTCTTCGTAAGATTGGTTCGATGCTATCCTTGAGAGTCATTAAATGCACCCGATTTTGATATGAATTAGTGATCAGATGTCTTCTTCAACATCTGGTTCCAGGGTCTCTTCGAGTTCCGGTTCAATATCGACTTCCTTAACCGGTGGGACATATTCTTCTATACTGCCGCCAGCTTCTTCGATCTTGGACCTTGCCCTTGCACTGCATTCAGAGACTGTGATAGCCATGGGTTTGGTGATCCTGCCATTACCCAGCACTTTTGCTATTGGGTATTCCAGTTCTGCCAGATTGATATGATAGACATCGCCTTGTTTATGCGCTTCACTATACTGCACCAGTTGTTCAGCCAGTTCGTCCAGTTCACCCACATTCACGATGGGTTTGTATGAAAGGACCTTCAGGGGACGTTTGAACCCATGCTTGCCATATGCCGTGCCATTCATGTAATTGCGCACGAAATGGTGTTTGCATCCGCCTGCATTGCCCCGGCCTCCACGGCTTCCTCCACCGCGGCGGTTCTTATGTGTGCCACCTCCGCACGTCCTGGAACCCCTGAATTTGGTTACGTTCTTTTTCATCAGTATTACCTCATCTTGTGTAGAAGCGCATTGATATCATCGCCGTGATAACCCAGTACTCCACCTTCAGGCACCGTTTTCTTGATACCTTTATGCCCCTTCCTGGGTGGGTGGAGCCTGAATACCGGCTTTAGCATCGGGACATCCTTGATAGATACTTCACCCGAGCAGATGGCCTGTGCCAGTGCATCGATACCGTCAAAGGAAGTATTCTCCTTAACGTACTCATCATCCAGTGCACCGTTCCCCTTAAGTTCGCCTCGCTTGCGTATAAGCTGGGATAAAGCTTCCTGGGAAATATTGCCCCATGCCACATAATCCTTCACTTTCCGGATCATGCCCTTGTTATGTGGATTCTCTTCAAGGACGACACAGTGATTGAGCCTGTTGAGCCTGAGCATCTTCAGGGTATCCCTGATCTCCGGCCTGGTATTGACCGTACTTCTTAGCCGCACTGCGGTATACATTACTCTGCCCCCACGGTACGGACTACTGCGGTCCTTTTCAATGCTTCAAAAGTGGCCTTGGCAAAGTTCAGGGTGGTCCTTGTCTGTCCTTCGGTCCTGGTCCATATGTCCTTGATACCTGCCATCTGCATAACAGTCTTTGCCGTTTTTCCGGCTGCCAGGCCCAGACCCCTGGGTGCGGGTTTCAATATGACCTTTACACTGCCCATCTTACCCACGACCTCAAAGGGCACGGTATGCTCTGTATTGCATCCGCACTCCCAGGAACCGCATCCTCGCCTGATACCTGAGATATTGATCTTTGCAGAATCTATGGCTTTCCTGATGGCAGGTCCTACCTGGACATCCTTACCCTGGCCCAGACCTAAATAACCATCCTCGTTGCCTACTACCACAACTGCCCTGAACTTGACACGCCTGCCCGAATCAGTCATCCTCTGGACCATATTTATGTCCAGCACTTCTTCTTTAAGTTCGGGAAGCAGCGCATCAACCAACTGGGGTTCCTTTATAGGGAGTCCAGAGGACAGGGCCTCTTCCATTGATGTTACCTGGCCTTCCTTTACCAGTTGTCCCAATCGTGTCTTTGGAACCCATTCCGTTTCATAATCATATGCCATTGTTTAATCCTCCCCGAATTCATCTTTTATCTTTGCCAGAGCTTTCTCGAACTGGGCAGGTATATCCGTACCTGTGTATTCCATAATCTCTTCACCCTTGATCCTTGATTCCCCTGGGAATATCCCTGGGTCATGGGGTACTTCGAAACCCGAATCCACCACGCCTTTTAATGCAGCATATACCCGGCAGCCTTTGGATGAGACCTGTAATCCCATATCCAGGATGGCGTACTCATAACCCGCTGCCTGGGCCTTATACCCGAAGAGCAGGCCTGTAAGGTACGCCGCAGGTGTATTACCTGTGCTGCCTGTATAGCCGTATTTTTCAAGTTCGCTGGAATCTGCGTGAACCCAGGTATTATCCCCCTCTGGCTTTGGTGTGGCCAGCTGGAGTTTCATGTGGCGCAGGCTCCCGCGTGCCACTATCCTGGGCTGTTTTGAGATCAATAGATGAAGACGCTGACGATAATCGGTCTTACCCTCTCTTCTGCGTCGGAAAGGTACTCTGTATCTTGGTCCTGTTGCCATTCTCAGTCCTCCTTGTGTTCAAGGGATTCAATATGCGCTTCCATATGGGCCACGTTCCTGTATACGCCGCCTTTGGCCTTGCGGTACATCCTGTTATATGTGGACTTATCCAGCGTACCGTCGTCTTTCATTTCATGCAGCCTTCTTCTTAATGCGCGTATTTTCTTTATCCACTGCCTTTTCTTTGGATTGCGTGCACCTTTGGCTCCTTTTCTTGAACCATGACCCTTGCGGTGTCCATATGCCCGCTTAATATCCAGTTTCCGGGCCCTGCCCCTGGATACACCCTTTACAGGTTTGGCTTTGATCGCGCCCTCGGATATGAGGTCCTTGATATCCTGGCGTGTGATCGCATTAGCAATATCACCGGCAGCTTCCGGGTCCATCCATACTCTGTGGACACCTATATCCAGTACATGGGCTGCGATGTTGCGCTGGTTACGTAGATCAGACATTTCACTGCACCTCCTCTTCCATTGGAGCCATTTCTGTTGGAGGGTTCAGTATCTTCAGTCCCAGACTCCTGGCTTTATTGACAATGTCCATACGCTTACGCTGTCCCACAGTTCTGGCAATGCGAACTGCCTGGGTACTGGGGTCCAGTTCATCAAGATCCTGTACCCTGCACATCAGCACATCCTGGAAACCTGAGGGATGAAGCCCCTTCACTGCAACTGGACTTCCATATCCGACCCTGGCCATCTCACCCTTTCCAAGGATATGACGCCGTTTCTTGCTTTGCAATCCCCTGGGCCGCCGCCAGTAATTTTTAAGTCTCTTTTTCTTGTGCTGATCGGCCTGGACAAAATTTGGCTTTTTGGCTTTTTGCTTCTTCCTGACCTTCAACAGTCTCTGGGATTCGGGATCCATTTCAAGTTCTGTTGTTAGGACGGCTTCGATCTCTTTGTCTTCTACAGATTCCACTTCAGCTTCTTCTCCAAATTCCACTTCAACTTCTTCTTCGAAATCCGCTTCAGCTTCTTCTTTGAATTCCTCTCCAGCTTCTTCTTTGAATTCGTCTTCAGCCTCAACTTCAACTTTTGCAGTCCCGACTACTTCTTGTGCAGATTCTTCAACTGCTTCACCGACCTCGATATCTTCACATATCAGGGAAACCTCTTTCTTGATCGTCTCGGCCAACTGGTCAGTTATACCCTTAACCCCGGATAACTCCTCAGCAGTAGCCTCGTTCAAGTCCTTAACCGAAGTATATCCTGCTTCATACAGGGCATTTGCCTTGGATTCGCCGACTCCTTTGATTGAAGTGAATTGATTGATTATCTCTTCTTCCATTACTATCACCTACGCTGTCGTCTTCTCCACCACGTATATGCCGTCCTGGAATACCCTTGGGTCGAACCTTTTTATCTTGGTCGCCTGCTGGATATTAGCGGCAGTCTGGCCTACATCTTCAATAGCTATACCTGAAACGATCACTTCGTCACCTTTGGTCTCCACCTTTGTGTCACCCTGTATCTTTGCCTTCCTCGGTTTCTTCTCGCCAAGGAAATTCCCGATACTGAGGTGATCTCCTGCCACTTTCAACTGGATCGGGAAGTGGGAATATACAACCTTCATCCTGTATGTATATCCACCAGTGACACCATTGATCATATTACTGATATGGGATGCAATTGTACCCATCATAGCTACCTGTTTTTTCCTTTGGAAGGGCGAGTCCACCGTAACCTGGTTTTCCTCCAGTGCTATGATAATTCCCGGATACCAAAGTTCACGGACAGATGAACCCCCGGGACCGGTGACTGAAATGGTGTTACCTTCCAGTACTACAGTGACCCCTTCGGGAATGTCTAATGTCCTTTTCAAATCTTTTGGCATTTTCCACACCTCAGTACACATATGCCAGTAGTTGCCCGCCAACTACCCGGGACCTGGCCTCACTATGGGACAGCACCCCTTCAGGCGTGGTCAGTATCAAAGTACCGAAATTACGGGCCGGAAGATAGCGTTTCTCCCATTTTTCAAAGTCATGGTACCCCACAGATGACCTGGGTTTGATGACTCCGCATTTGTTGATCTTTCCAATAAGTTCCACTTTGATCATACCCGACTTGCCGTCGTCTATGAACTCGTAATTGCCAATGTACCCTATATCCTGCATTACTTTCAATACATTACCTATCACTTTTGATGCAGGATGTATGATGCAGTCGGGTTTACCTGTGCTCTCTGCATTGATTATGGTTGAGAGTGCGTCTGCCAGTGGGTCTAATAATACCATTTTATTCACCTCACGAATATTTGTTAAATCCCATGTCAGGTGCAATTTCCCTGAAACACTGCCTGCACAGGTATATTCCGTATTTCCTTACCAAACCCTGTTTCCGGCCGCACCTGCGGCACTCGTTGGCACCTCGGCCGAACTTGTTTTCTATCTCTGCGACTGTTTTTTTGTTCATGCCACTACCTCCACACCGTGATACTCATTCATAAAGGCCATAGCACCCTGCTTTGTCATCCTGTGACTGTTTGGTATCTTTCGTTTTCCGATCTTGCGCCTGCCTATCCTGTAACCCGGCCTGATCAGTGACACAGACACATCCATGCCATAAATACCAATATTAGGGTCATACTTCATTCCTTCATAATCGGTATGTTCCTCTATCCCGAAATTGAAATTCCCTGTATCATCGAACTGGGATTCCCTGAGTGAATTTTCGATAATGCCAAGACTGGTCTTCATGAAATTCTCTGCAAGTTTGCCTCTCAGTGTTACTTTACACCCGATAGGTTCGTTCTTCTTAATGGCAAAGGTTTGCAGTGTTCTCTTGGCTTTTGTCCTTACAACTCCCTGCCCGGTGATCTCACTAAGAATGTCTTCTGCCTTATTGAGCCTTTCACCGCTCTCGCCCACGCCTATGTGGACTGTGACCTTATCTACCCTGGGTATTGTCATAACATTATTCTTACTCATTGATCTCATCTCCCAGGTTGAATTCCGGTTTGTCAGTACCAACTACGAACACGTAATCCTCAATGGTCTCAAACTGTGTACCATCATCCTTTGACAGCACCACCATGTTATGCCTGGTGCTGCGTACGGACTTGATCTCCTTGATCTTGGCAAGCTGTCCCGAATGGGTGCCGCCGATGACTACAGCCAGGTTCCCTGGTTCGTACTTGATGTGTTTATGTACACTTTTTTCGGGAATATCGAGAATGATCGTGTCCCTTGTGTTATAGTCATTACTGGCAAGGACATTTGTCCCGTCATGAAGGTTCAACTGTACCTTTCCGTCCTTGACTGTGGTCTTGTTGAGGATCTTGCACGGTTTCTTTGGTTTATCCACATCCAGCTCGTTGAGCCTTAATCGACCCTTGGGGTCCAGGAGCATCCTGTAAGCGAACCCCAGTTTTGGGGCCTGGATAACATCAAAGATGCCTACAGGGAACTTATGGTCCCTTCTCACAATACCGTCAACCAGTATGTGGCCTTCGTTTAAGACACGCTTTGTCTCTCGCATATTATCTGTTAATTTCAATAAATCCCTGATAAGCACACCCAAGGGTATGGCCTGTTTAAGGGAATGGGGGCCCGGGTTTGGTTTGGTCACCCAAATATTGGTCTTCTTGGATATAGGCCAGCTTCTGGGTGCTGCCACTCTCTTCTGATGTCTGCTCACTTTTCTTCGCCTCCCCTGTTGAGGGTAAGTTTCCTTATGTCGTCATCGAGTTCAAGTTTGGTTATCATTACATTGGACGGTTGTACCGGTCTGGGTACCTCAGTACCGTCAGCCTTGGCCACGCTTACGCCTTCCACTACGATGGTACCTCTCTTTAAGTCCACCAGTTCCACCTTACCTTCAGTACCGGTATGGTCACCGCGCATGACCATTACAGTGTCATTCACATTTACAGGAATGTTGCGCTTATTATACTTGGCCCTGAGTTCATGACTTAACTGGACACTCATCAATTTCTGGCGCTGGTGCAGCGACGCATTATAGCGTGCCTTGCGCTGTTTTCTCGGTTGTTTGGATTCGATCTTCATTGATAAGCACCTCATACTATAATTGAAGCTGCCGTGGCTATCTTACTGAATCTTTCAGCCGCTTCCCTGGCAACCGGCCCTTTGATCTCGGTACCTTTTGGGATACCGTCCAGATCAGTGATCACTGCGGCATTATCTTCAAAGGAAACACGAAGTCCGTCCGGACGCCTGTATTCTTTTTTCTGCCTTATCACCACTGCATTCAGTATCTGCTTACGCATCTCGGGTGTGCCTTTCTTGACACTGACCACCAGCATATCTCCTATTCCGGCTTTTGGATGCCTGTTCTTGACACCCCGGTATTTTTTCACGGAAATGATCTCTACCTGCCTGGCACCTGTATTATCCACACAGTCCAGCCTGGCACCGGCATTCAATGCACGGGGTATCTTGGCTTTCATCCCGATCATTTGGTCACCTCTATCACTACGAATTTCTTAGTTTTGCTAAGCGGCCTGCATTCAGCGATCTTTACCACGTCCCCCTCTTTTGCATTGATACAGGGGGGATTATGGGCATGCATCTTTGACTGCCTTTTCTCATATCGCTCATACTTAGTGACCAGTTTCTCAAAGGTCCTCTTTACAACAACTGTTTTATCCATCTTACTGCTGACCACTGACCCTGTAAAAACCTGACCTCTTACTGGCAGTGTCCCATGGAATGGACAGTTGATATCATTACACTCCTCATCAGGAGAAGCACTGATGTCCAGTCCTATGTCTCGTGTCATCTTATATTCCTCATTATTATATGATATTTATTTATTCTTTCTTCGTCTGAAGCTTTTCTTGAACTTTGTCTGAATGCGGTTTTCAGGTTGTGAGAGCAGTAAAGTTCCTTTTACCTTGACCCGCGTTTTGGCATCTGGCAGGTAACGTCTACCATTGCCTGCGGGTATTGTGAATATGAAATCAGTATGGGATTTGGGCACCATTCTAACATGCCCGCCGTCCACATCGATCTTCAATATATTCCTGGTTTCGTCGATCACCTTTCCTTTAATTCCTATTTGATATGGATTAGTGCTGTCCACCACCTCTACCTCAAGCCCTATCAATTCGTGATGGATGAGGTTGTTGGGTGATATCTGCATATATTACCTCTTATTCGCCGGTCTCCTTCTGGATGGTCTTGATCCTTGCAATGGTCCTTCGCAGCTCACCGATGCGGCCCGGGTTCTCTGGTGCACCGCCGGATGATGCAATGGCACGTTCCCTGATAAGTTCGGCATTAAGTTTCTCCAGCTCATCCAGTTTCTCTTCCCGGCTCAGGTTACGGATCTCGTCCACTCGCAGGATCGCCATTACTTTTCATCTCCTTTGGTTTTATGTGTCCTGGAACTGGGGTGCCAGTAATCATAACCTTCGTGTTTGTGTTCTTCTACACCATCGTTGATACGTGTCTGTTCACCTTCAGGTAATTCAATATCAGGTGATTGAACCGGCGTTTCAACTGTTTCCACGGTAGGTTCAGTTTCAACAGCGGGTTCGGCTTCAACAGTGGGTTCGGCTTCAACAGTGGGTTCAGTTTCAACAGCGGGTTCGGCTTCAACAGCGGGTTTGGCTTCAACAGTGGGTTCAGTTCCAACAGTGGATTCGGCTTCAACTGTTGCTTCTGCTTCAACAGCTGGTTTAGTTTCAACTGTGGATTCAGCTTCAACGGCTGTTACTGGTTCCTCTTGAGTGACATCGGTCACAGGGACCGCTGCAGCAGCTGGATGGGGTACGGACATGGGATGCCAGTCCAGGTCATCGTGTTTGTGTTCCCACGCACTGCCTACCTGCCTGATATTCTTCATCCCTGGCTCCTCCGGAGCCTTTTCCAGTACCTCTTTGATCCCTTCCTTTGCCTTTGGTTTTGCCTCAGGTTCAGGGGTCTCAGGTGCAGCCGGAGTTTCGTCTTTTAGCATGTAGAACTTACCTGGCAGTTCAGTGCCGGGTTGTACAATACGTACACGGCATCCGATAGTACCCAGCTTTTTCACGGCAGTGGCAAAACCCGTATCTACAAGTTCTTCAGCCGGTTTACCTGCATGCTTGATGTATCCTTCGACCATCTTGGATACCTTGGACCTGGGTCCTGTGAACTTTCCTGATAGGACTATCTCACAGCCCAATGCTCCCGAATCCATAATTCTACGAAGCATGTTATAACCTGCTTTCCTGAAGTACCATCCCCTTTCAAGTGCATTGGCCAGACGATTTGCCATCATCTGGGCATTGAGTTCAGGTACCTTGATCTCCTGTACGTCGATCTGGGGATTATCTATATTATAGACATAGGACATATCATTGGTAAGACGGTGTATGGTCTTGCCGCCTTTACCGATGACCATTCCAGGTTTCTCTGCAAATAATGTTATCTGGGTGCCCATGGGTGTACGGTTGATGACCATTCCACCATATCCGGCACGTTCAAGCTGCTTGGTAAAATATTCATTGATCCTTGCCTTGGTCAGCCCGTCCTGCACGAACTTTCTTTCGATTCCCATGTTCACTGCACCTCCTGTATTATCATTTCTATATTCACTGTCTCTGTGTTCTTAGGAGATGACCTGCCCCTTGACCGCGGCCTGTAGCCCCTGATGACCCGGCCCTGTTTGGTAGCGATATGTGTTATTTTCATATTGTCGGAATCCAGTCCCTTATATTCGGCATTGGCTTCGGCATTCACCAGTAACTTAATGAACTCCTTTGCAGCCTTCTGTGGATACCTGCCTGCGGCCATGTGACCTCTGCGGTGTCCCATACCGTCGTTATGACGCTTGAACGGGACTGCCTGTTTCAGGACGGTTACATCCTCAAGGTACTTTATTGCCTGGTCGGTCTTCATACCTTTGATAGCCCTGCATATCTCCCTTGAATGCCTGGGTGAAATATGGAGTTCATGACCCATGGCCCTTGATGTAGTATCAGGGTCTGCTTGTGCTGAATAAGCAATTCTTGACATCTGGTCTTCCTCCATTATTTCAGCGGTACGAACTTGCTGGACTTGGTAGCTCCCACACCGGCCGAACCGTGTGAAACCCGCTTGCGGGTAAAGGAATATTCACCAAAGTAGTGTCCCAGCATCTCGGGTATGACCTCGACCTTCTCGAAGCTCTTCCCGTTGTGTATCTCCAGATTGAGGCCTACCATCCCGGGAAAGATTATCATATCCCTCAGGTGTGTCTTGATAGTGGTATCTCCGTCATTGATCTTGTTCAATATTTTCTTATGTTCATCGCCAAGCCCGCGGCTGATGGTCCTGCGCTGTCTGGCAGGTAAGAGTTCAGCAAACTCTTCCAGGCTCATCTTTTTCAGGTCCTGGAGAGTCTTTCCCCGATAGGTGAACTCACCCTTTCTCTTGGGCAGTTTGGTGGTTGATTTCTTTGCCATACCTTATCACCTCTTTCCTGTTCTTCTTGCCGCAATGGACCCGACCTTCCTGCCTGGTGGTGCTCTTCGGCTCACAGTCTTGGGTCTTCCCGGATGCTGCCATCCACCGCCTCCGAAGGGGTGGTCTATGGCGTTCATTGCCACACCAGACACCCTGGGATACTTTGCTGCTCTTGTCTTTAATTTATGATATTTCTTCCCGGCCTTCACAAAGGGCTTATCGACCCTGCCTCCGCCTGCCACTACGCCAATGGTAGCTTTGCACCCGGGATTCAGCCATTTCATGGCTCCACTGGGCATCTGCACCACGGTCTTACCCACATCATGGGCGATCAGTACGGCATATACACCGCTTGACCTGGCAAGCTGCCCGCCGTCACCGGGTTTGTTCTCTATATTGCACAACAGTATGCCTTCAGGGATCTCTCGCAGGGGTAACGTATTACCCTGCAGTATCTCCGCGGAAATACCGCATGCGATCTCCTGCCCCACTGCAATGCCTTCCGGTATCAGTATCAGGCGTTCTTCCCCGTTGTCCAGGCTGATCCTTGCAATAGGTGCAGACCTGGCAGTATCGTGTAATATCTCAATGACCTCGCCTTTGACAGTTTCGTCCCTGTCCACTTTGATGTGTCTAAGCTTGGCCTTGAACTTGTGGGAGGGTGCCCGATAGGTGGGTGTTCCTTTACCCCGGTTCTGTGAAATAATTCTCTTTCCCATATCTTTTCACCTTCCCTAGAATATTCCAAGTTTAGATGCAAGTTCGCTGGCTGTGTTATCGCCTTCGAAGGCTACGATAGCCTTTTTCTTCCCTTTCATAGTAATCATTGTTCTCACTGACAGCACAGGAATATCGTACAGTTCCTCGATCTCTTTTTTGATCTGGCCCTTGGTGGCATTGATATCAACCACGAACTGCAGTTTGTTCTCGTCCTCGATATGGAACGTGGCCTTCTCTGTAACAAATGGATGTAATATTACTGACATTGATCACTCCTCCCCCAGTACCTTGATGGCAGATTCAGTCCATATGGCAAGCCTGCCTGCATGGGTACCCGGTGCCAGCAGTTCAGCATTCAACCGATTCACATTGATCACGTCCACACCTGATAAGTTCCTTGCCGCACGTACGATGCCGTTATCCCCGCCTATTACAATAAGCAGGCTCTTGGGCTTTTTGTACTTGCGTCCGCGTCTTTTGCCTCC
Source organism: Methanosarcinales archaeon (assembly GCA_030600695.1). Classification (GTDB taxonomy): domain Archaea; phylum Halobacteriota; class Methanosarcinia; order Methanosarcinales; family Methanocomedenaceae; genus Methanocomedens_A. The sequence goes on from JAUVLO010000007.1 coordinate 15,226, forward strand.
GCCTGCCCTGATATGCTTGCCGTTCTTTGCCCTTATCACATCATCGTACACGTTAATAGCTTCCATGAACCCGATAACCTCTTTAGTTGTCTTGATATCCTGGAACCCATCTTCAGCTACAATAGGCAGCTCAGCATCGAACCTGTGTCCCCTGCTCTTGACCAGTTCGGGATTCGCAGTGGCTGCAATGGCCGAATTGATGGCCCTGTAACGTTCCTTCTTATTGATCTTCTCAGAATAATCTTTCTCAACCTTGGGTGGATGGGCTTTCCTGCCGCCCCTTGCCTGGGTGATACGGGCCACACGGTTACCTGTCTTGATCCTGGGTACACGGGCTGCACCGCGGCCGGGACCCCAGTTAGCTGCCGAAGTCTGCATACCGGAATAGGGTGTGGGACCGTAGACCTGCAGCCTGTTTGCCTGGGCCGCAAGTACAGCTTTCTTGATCAGGTCTGGCCTGTACATCTCATCAAATACAGCAGGGAGCTCGATATCGCCTTTAGAGGCTCCTGTAATATCCATAATTTTTGCTTTACTCATATCTTAATTCACCCCTGCTTTGACTCTACACTGACATATGATACCTGGGGTGCACCCATCTGCTGTTTATCGCCCCTTATGGCTGGTCTCAGTCTGATAAGCCGCTTCTTTGGACCCGGAACACTGCCCTTTAATAGCAAATAATTCCCGCTTACTTCTCCGTAGTTTAAGAATCCGCTACTGGGGGTCACTTCCTCACCATTCTCACCGATCTTGATGATACGTTTATTATACTCTGTCCTCTGGTGATAACCGGTCTGGCCCAACTGTGGTACCCGCCAGCTTACTCTTGAGGGGTTCCACGGCCCCAGTGTGCCTATCTGCCTGAGACTGCCCTGCCTGCTGTGTTTGTGTTTCATCAGGTTGATGCCCCACCGTTTCACAGGTCCCTGTGTACCTTTGCCTATAGTGATGGCCGATACGTCGATCATATCACCGCTATTGAAAACGTCAGAAACTTCTACTGATTTCCCTATCAAGGATGTTGCATATTCAAGTCTTGTGGCCATATCCCCGCCGACTATCCTGTTCTCCATCACATCAGGCGTCTTTTTTGGGATTCCTGCTATCAGGGAGGGTAGTGTATAAGAGATTAAATGGATGTTTGCTACCTTTCCTTCTTCAACCAGTTTCCCGATCTTTTCAAGTGCCTTTTCCGGATTGGCTTTCTTTGGTGTGAATAGTTTTTTGTCTAACGTGGGGTCAAGGTCACCGGACCATGCTTCGCCCAATATTTTTGTGCCGTAGGGTCCTGGTTCTCCATATACCCTGATAGCTGCAATTTTCATTGCAGGTACTTCGAGCACTGTCACCGGAACGGAAATTTCCGTACCTTCTGTGAGACTTTTGGGCTTATCGTCCATCATGATCACATGGGTCATGCCCACTTTATATCCGGCAAAACCGCCCAGCTTGGGCTCTTTGTTTCCTTCGGACCATGATCTCATAGTAGGTACCTGGCTCTTTGCCCTTTTCCTCGGGCTGAAGGCCAGTGATCCTCGCCTTGGTCTGTGTAAATTTGCCATTCTCTTCCTCCTGGTTATAGGATTATCCTATTCGCTGTGGTGGGACGGTTGTTAGCTTACCTGACCAGGTTCAGCGCAGACAGTGTAGCCCATACGGCCTCTTCTGTCCTTACTGTGGCTGTTCCCTGTCCGGGTATGGTATTTAGCACTTCACAATGGAAGTCCGAGAGCTTGAAACCCTCATTGGCCAGTATGGTCTCTATACCTTGCCTGGGTGAGCCAAATACCACAGCAGTATTATTAGACTGCTTTGTCCGGTCGCCGATCTGTGCCAGGAGTGTGTTGTCGAGCAACTTACCCTGGCGGGATGTGGCGATTATCAGGGCACCTTCTTCTGAAATCTTTTCCAGCGCCCCTGACAGGCTGTCTTCTACTGCTGTACGGTATCCCCAGTACATGGGGATCTCGTCCTTTGTTACCAGCTTTGCTTGTATTGGTCTTCGCGAAAAGATTCTGACATTAACGCGCTCGCCATTTCGCACTTTCCTAGAAGGTGCTTCGAGGCGGACAGGGCTATCGATTCCGATATCAACCCATGCGCCTGTGTCAGATCCGACTTTTTTCTCGCTTTTCTTTTTGTGTGGTCCTGGGACCACTACCCCAACCCGGAATTCTCCTTCGTTGAGGTTCGATGATCTTGATTCGATGGGATGATGCAGTGTCCTTAACGGGGGTAACACCCCTGCATGCTTTAGTTCCTCCCTGAGGGGGAACAGGTGTTTTCGCAGGTACTGTGGTGTCTCTGCATATCTCAGCAGCAGGTCTATAAACCTACTGTCATCGAATTGCGGGTCGCGGTAGATTATTATCTTTTCGACCCTGAATACTGATGCCGCTCTTGCAATCTGCCCTACCTTGTATGTCTTTATTCTCCTGTCCCTTGTTTCTGCTGTAAGGGATGAGGGTATAAGTATTGTCAGGTCTGGACTTTTTCTGTCCTGGGCTAAAGATGGCATAAGTACTTTCCGCATATGATATTGCAAGAGATATATAAGTGTTTGCCAGTGTCTGCCGTTTCAGCAGAAATCTTATTACCTATAATGGATTTCTATCTTATGAGGTGCAGTATAATATGTGTTTTGTTGATTCAAGCGCTGCCGATAGTGTGGACCTGAGCGCTGCTGCCATGACAAGATATGAATGCAGTGCATGTGGGAACAGATTCAAAGGTATGGGAAGTAAGCTGTCCTGTCCTGACTGCCAGTCCCCTGACCTGAAAAAACAGGATTAAAATATGCTAATTGAATCCATTGAACTGGAAAACGGCACGGCACTGGGCCTGAAAATTGATATGGAGCATGCGCCGCTGCTGGTCATAAGGGCACCCAGGGGTTTTGTAATGTGCGGATACCTGGATATATCCATGGCACAACGCCTGGACGACGTAGCTGTGAAGGTGACCGGTGTCAGGAATTTCGAGGACGTGCTGGCAGCCGGTGTGGTGGAGGCCACCCCAGCAGCAATCGATCTGGGAATTGAAGTGGGGATGCCTGCTAGGCAGGCCCTTGAGCGTATGTTTTAGAAACTTCAACCCTGCTTATTAAGGGAATATCTTATTCCCGATATGTGGTAGACTTTGACTTGACTTTCAAAGAAAAGCAAATTGACCTCTGATACATGAATTATTTGGACAGGAGTTTACTATTGTTGTTCTCTATAATCTTGGCTTGAGCCTCAAACGGCTTGTGGAGGAGTTGGGGGAATTTATTGGAAAGTAGGCAAATCGGTTGCTGGCGGGTTAATGATTTGATAGGGACTATACAAATTGGTTTGCTTGTCATTGGTTTTTAGTGGTTCTTTGAAAGGCAAGTATCAAGAAAGCCTATTCAGGGCAAAATAGAAGTGTGATGTTTTTCTCATCATGTATCTAATTTCAGTAGCAAGATAAACAAATGCGTTTATACTTTCCTATACATACATTAAGAAAACATGAGCAAGAACAACCAAACCGGTATTAATTGTATCTCTTTTCCATCAACAGTATGTACATCAAGTAAGTCCTTTGTCACCAAGATACCCTTCCCGACATGGAACTTTTCCATAAAGGTTAACAGCCCCTTATAGTCGCTCCCGGATATACTTGATTGATACTTTACCTCAACAGGTATCACAATATTCCTTGAGTGCAGGATTATATCAACTTCACCTTTCTCCCTGAAATATGACAGTGACATGCCCATTGCATCTGCATATACACTAAGGTGCTTCTGGACTACCGATTCAACCAGATGGCCGTGGTTTTCGTCTATGTGTGAAGTAGTCCGTATCACAGCATTCCTGAGCCCGCAGTCAATTATAAAATACTTGCGGTTAGACCGAAGGCTTTTTTCAGCTGTCTTTGAATATAACCTTAGCTCACCGATGAGGTATGATGCCTCAAGATAAGTGATGTAATTGATAATAGCTTCAATACTTATCCCAAGGTTTCGAGACAGCGATGAATATGAAAATGTTTCGCTTGTATTAGCCGCTATATTTACAAACAGTTCCTCAAGCTTTGAAGGTATCCGCACTTTATAGAGTTCGGCAATATCACGATACAGGGCCTTTCCCAATATATCAGAAACCAGTTTTTCCTGCCACAACAGCAGGTTATCACTAAATATTGCCTCAGGGAAGCCGCCGTAAAGCAAGTATCTGCCAAGCAGTAACTTTGCATCTTCTTCATATCTCAACAGCTCTATGTCAGGTGTGGCTACGATATTGTCAAGGTTTACGTTACAGTAGAATTCAGGTATGTCCGGTCTGCCTGACAGTGCAGCATAATCCCCAAGACTTAACGGGAGCAACAATATCTCAAATATTCTCCCCACAAGGCTTTCCCTGGACCTTTTTGACAGGTGCATAGCCGATGAACTTGAAATTATAAACTTTATGTTGTATTTCAAGTCAAAATATTTTTTAAGCCACAATTCCCAGTCATCCAGGAAATGTATCTCGTCAATGAAGATATAGACCCTCTCGCCCCTCCTCGGTTCAGCAAGTATCTCCTCATAATAGGTTTTGATAATATTTTCAAACAGGTTCTCCTTGTAAGGCAGAAGTGCAGGGTCATCGGCTGAGAAGAAGAGAAACCTTTCAGGGTCAATGTTTTTGATGAGTTCATCCATGAGCTGGAAGAGAATTGTGGTTTTACCCGTTCTCCTGGGCCCGATCATTGCCAGTATCCTCTCATCGTCTACCAGTTGCATGGCTTTATCGAACTCTTTTCGTTTTACTTCCCTGACCAGTGCAGGGGGAACTTTTCCTGTCATCCACCACTCATTCTGGGCACGAAGAACTTTCAACAGAGACATATTAAGCTAAATTGAGATGGTGAGTATATATAGTTACTGGTTATACCTTACAAAATAGCTGATGGATTGTAAGGTATACCTTGTTGTTTTATATACCTATAACCTGCGCATTCTGTGAAACAGCATATTGGTCCAGAGTTAGGAAAATCGGTCTGCCTGTACTTCACCACCACCCTGAACCACGGCATCTCATAGAAACTCATACTCTCGGGCCTGGAATCGGTTCAATTCCAACCGCTGAGTTCACACAAATCCACAAGGTTGGCTGCCACCTGCCGCCCTGTCGGGCTGCGGTGGCAGGGGTGGGGGCAGCCACACGTATTTCTTTTACTATATATTTTAACTGTCGCCGGTAGCTAACCAATATAACATCCACTTCGCACCCCTGGACCGCCGTTGACAATAAAATATGGCCAAATTGTATAATGTAAATTAGTTTTGGGACAGCTTGTTGGAGACTTATTTATTTCTTCTATCAACAATATTAATAGATAGCCTTTTTATCTAATAATAACAATTTAAAAATTTATGCTTTATTATGCCCTAATAAAATATAGAGATCAATTTTTGTTTACATTATTCTTTATTATAGCTCTTATTATATCATTAAATTTTAATATGGCTATTGACTCTTTGTTATCATTATTCCTATCAATTTATATATTATCTTTGATTTCTCCAAAAATTAGAAGAAGAATTAATGATACTATCTTAATAATTCTTGTTTTTACCATTGTTATAACTTTTACTATAAGTTGGATTTTAAAAATTCAATTATCTTTTATTGGGGTTATCGATGATAATAAAATGCTTGTTTTTGGAACATTTTTATTCGTTTTTTTAACATATATGGCCATGAAAAAAAACACTGAAATTTTTCAATATCAAAGAATGCCTTACTTAATAATGGAATTCGATAAGGATAGTAATGAAGAATTTTTATTTACTTTCAAAAACATTCGCGATTTTCCAGCCAATAATATTTATATAAAATTTGAAATAATATATCCCCTGCCTGGAAACTCATGGCCTTCTTTACTATTATTTGTAAAACAACAATTAAAATTGATATTATTCAGACTATCTATTATACCTAAACCGGATTTTTTTATTTCATTTGTCTCTGAACGGCTTGAACCAAATGATTGCATGAAAATAAACATCCTTGATCAATTGCTCAGATATGTTCCCATTAATTCAAAACCATATCAAGGAAATCTTAAAAGATATTATTCAGATAAAGAAATTTATTTCAATATAATTTCCAATTACACATACAGTTCTAAAGAAAAATTTCTATCAGAAGACCCAACTTACAATATATTTAAATTTAAATCTGATCTGAAGGGGATTGAGTTAATACATAAAAGTGGAGAACCTATTGAAATTACGTTTAAATAAGATGTGTTTAACTGAAACTTTTAAAAGAAAAAGTTATATAATTACATGCCACACTGCCATATGAAATTTAGTTTATCTTAATAACTATACCCCGCAGCTCTGCTGTGGTTGGGTGTGACGTCGCAACTTTTGACTATCAAAAATTCAAATAACCTGAATTTGTTGAGAATTCATTTAACGGATATTCAATTTAAAACTTAATAACAATGCCCCTACAAATAGATTGCAATCTTCCCACAGCCATCCATCCCACTTCGCAACCAAAAACCGCCGGAAGAATCGAAAAGCGCCTGCCAGCCCGCCCGGTTTACCGTGAAAAAGGGGGGCGAGGCAGAGCGAGATGGGTACCCGGCAGGAGTGGAGGCGAGAGGAGGCGGCGGGGGAGCATAAGAACGGAGGATGGATAAGAGTTATAAAAAAATTATCTGAAAAATTTATAGTTTAATTCATATCAATAATTTATCCATAAGATGGTCAATGATTGTTTTTAAATCAACATTCGAAGATGAATAAACTCCTTTTTTATCATGCTTGTGGTGGGGAAAAGTATCAATTTCCCTATGATGGGGTACATTATCCCATCGTTCTATTAACTCACCATTTTCTGACTGCCAGTGATATTTGTATTTGAGGCGGTTAACGATCTCATTTTCAATTTCAATGAATTCTATAAAATGCAGGATAGAACCGTCCATTAAATCAAGCTTTCCCTTTAAGTATCCCACAAACTGGTCAATCTCGTCAAACTCTGTGGAGAAATGGGTGACTATCGGGCAGTCATTAATAGTGGTTTCAATGTGAGAGTAATACTCTCTTGCATTCATAGGCTGATACCTGACAATATGTTCAATTTTTTATTCCAGTGATCCAATCCTTTTTTTGCTGCATACCAATCAAAATAGTCATCGAGGTCGTCCAGATCCCCGGATTCAAATTTTTGCATGAAAATATCTGAACTCATCTTATATTTTGTCTCAAAATCTTTACATAAATCATAATACCTGGCTTTTTTATGTTTTGCAAGCCGCTCATCCAGAGCCAGAGCAGAGCGAATTACGTCGCTTACCTCCTGCATTGAAAAGTCGCTATTCACATTAACATTCAAAGCCATGACATTCTCTCCTTGGTGTAAATATGCAATAAATTTATAAATAACCATTGGATGAACATAATATTTCTAATCTGCGAATGGATATAATAACATCCACTTCGCACCCCGGGACTGCCGGATACCTATGCAGCCACGTGGCACTATAAAAGCGCCTGCCCAGCCCCCGCACCACAAAGTCGGGCGGAGCAGAGCGGGACGGGCACCTCGGCAGAGTGAAGACAAGAGGAGGCTGAAAGAAGAGCGGAAGAATGGGGGGCTGGAGTTTATTAGTATCTCACCGCAAAGGGCGCAAAGACCGCAAAGCATCCTACTGCACTGGCTTTGCGTCCTTTGCGCTCTTTGCGGTGCAGTATTTCATAAATAATATATTTTAACAGCCGCCGGCAGCGAACAAACACAACTTTCATTCGGCACTCCGGGACCGCCGGATAACCATGCATCCACGTGGCACCATAAAAGCGGCTGCCAGCCCCCACACCACAAGGGCGGGTAGAGCAGATAGGGATGGGTATCCGGCAGGGGGTGAAGGCGAGAAGGGGTGCCGGGAGAGCCGAAGAAGGGAGGAAACCTTATTTTAAGGTAATCTACCTGTTTCGAATCCCAGAACATTTCCGAAAAAAGGTTTTTCTATTTGGTCTAATGAGACAATTGTTTGGTCAACATTAAACATTTCACCCCATGCCCATTTGATGGGTATTTTAGTGCCATTTGACGTTATATAATATGCTTTTATTCGAGGTCCTCTCTTCATTTTCCATCCTTTGCTTGTAATGGGTGGAAAGTTACGATTATTTTCAAGATTTTCGAAAGCTCTCCTCATTTCCTCTTTCCATTTATTCATATTCTAACCTCATTTATTATCTATATTATCGTCCAGATATAAAAAGTTAATTAAATATTTCCAATATCATAAGCGCTATATTTAACTTCAGAGGTTTTTATTTTTAAATACTATCTATTATCTCCCCTCCCCCCACCACAAGAGTTGGTTAAATCGATCAGGAAGGTCCCTGGAAAGACTGAGGATGACAATGGTGGCAGGAGAGCCGAAAAATGGATGGGGGGATGGAATCATTTCAATATTAACCGCAGATAAACTCGGATGAATGCGGTTTTTGTCATATATGCGTTAATTTTAGTTCATCGGTGGTTAATTTAATAAAATAACTATTAAATTATATTTCACTGTTAACATCCCTCGAACATTCAACCGAGCCTGAACCCAAACTCCACCGGTTTTTTTGATATGAAAGAAAAAAATCAGACAATTAAAAACAAAATAAATTTATACCCTTAAGGTTATTAAACATTTTAATATTATTAAAAGCCAACTTAGATTAATCTTAAAAAAAGGCGTCAGAACTGGTTTAAGTAATTCGATCAATAGATGGACAATAGAACTTAACAATTACAAAATTAAGATAAGTCCATTAACATGAATGACATTAATGTAAAAAGGAGATTACAATTTGTTAGATGGCGATATAATAAGTGATTATTACGAGCAAATGAAACAGCTTTTAAGCCAAACAAGAGTTTCATTTCTCATTGGAGCAGGATGTAGTCTTTATGCTGGATTACCATTAATGGACAGTCTTACACAACAAATATGTGAGAAACTTGATCCTGCTATAACAACTGATGAGGACGAAAAAACTGCTTTTAATTTACTAAAGGAAATAAAGAACAGATACAAAGAAATAAAAAATATCTCCATAGAGGATTTCTTGAGTGAAATACAAGATATTGATGCTATTTTACAACGCCAATTAACAAAAGGTATAGCAAATCCTGTTTATTTAACTGAATATGGATCTTACCAAAGAAAGCATACTCAACTACTAATTAAGGAAGTAAAAGAAAATATTGTAAAGATATTAGGTTCAAATATATCTACGATTGAGTATCATCGAAAATTTTGCAGAGCAATCCATTTTGGTTTAAGAAAAGGAAGAGAAAGGACAAAACGACCAGTAAATTATTTTATTTTAAATTATGACACACTCTTCGAAGATTCTTTAGCACTTGAAAGAATCTCTTTTAATGATGGTTTTATAGGGGGTTCAACTGCCTGGTGGGACCCAATTCATTTTAATAGGGATGAACATTTATCAGGATTGGACCGGAAATTAGGGGCACGGGTTTATAAATTACACGGCTCTATCGATTGGATTAAACCTCAAAAATATGATTTTCCTATGAGAGTTCGAAAATCTCTTCCTATGGAAGAAGTAATTGGATTAGGTGACGAAGTAGGCGAGCACGTAGTAATTTATCCTGCTTCCATCAAATATAAGGAGACTCAACATGATCCATTTGCTCAAATGATGATGAGTTTTAGAGGACATCTATCAGAAACAGAGAACCATGTTTTTGCGATTATAGGTTATGGGTTCAATGATGAACATATAAATATAGAAGTGAAAGATGGAATTAGAAAAAGTAATGGAGCATTATCAGTAATAATTTTTCTCGGCACGAAAGAATTGCCAGAGTGTCTAAATTTATGGCTTCAAGATACCGATATTTGCTCTCAAATACTTATCTTAGGCAAAAATGGTATTTGGAAAGATGGAGAAAAAATTCTAGATTCACCGGATGATATTGACTGGTATAAGTTTGAGAAAATAAGTGATACCTTAAATGGATGAAATAATGATACCAACTAGCTTTCGAGAACCAGACAATAATCTTAAAATAGGAAAGATAATTGAGGTCGATGGGACCCATATTAAAGCAGAATTAGAGAGATCCATTGATGAATTAAATCGTGTATATAACTCTGAAGTTTATTCAATAGGGCAATTTGGTTCTATACTTAAATCGTATTTTGGAAATAAACTTTTATTTATGTATGTTACTAGGCTAAGATTGAAAAGTGAAATTGAAGCTGAAAAAGGCAAATATATACCTCCAACTGAAGATTCTAGAATTTTAGAGGCTGATCTTTTTGGTGAAGGACAATGGGAGATGGATGGGGAATCTGAGCTTTGCTTAAAATATTATCTAAAATTTGAAAGAGGCATAAGCACATATCCCTTACCCTTACAAGAGTTATACCTTACAACTTCTGTTGAATTAAAAAGTATATATGAATGTAATGATAAAGATGCAATACAGATAGGTTCATACATAGGCACTGGTGCAGTTCCTTGTTTTGCTAATATCAACGAACTATTCTCTAAGCATACAGCGATATTAGGCTCAACTGGGTCTGGTAAATCCGCGACCGTAGCCGCTATTATCCATGCTATATCATCCTATAATCCAGGAGTAGATAATCCAAAATCTTGGCATCCCCATATTATAATTTTTGATCCTCATAACGAATACAAAAAAGCGTTCCCTCAAGCGCAGCGGCTAGTATCAGATGAAGGAACATTAAACTTACCATATTGGCTACTTAATCTCAAAGAACTTACAGATTTAATTATAGGTAAATCTGAATTTCAGGCAACTGCACAAATTAATATTTTAAAAACCGCTTTAATTGATTGCAGAAAAGAAGGCGCAAAAACCATACATTTTGAGTATGATAAAATTTCAGTAGATTCTCCAATTCCATTTTCTTTAGAATCACTAATCCAAAAAATCAATGCTGACATGCCACCTCAAGCCTCTAAACAAGACAAACATCTATCTATATTAAATAAAATTGATACTCTGAGAACCGATGTAAGATTAAATTTTTTGATGGATAATTGGACAAATGACGCTGATACTATAAAGGATATTATTGCTCAATTTGTTAGCTATGAGAAACCATTAAAAGTGGTTGATTTATCTGGAATCCCAAATGACGTGGCGGGCATCGTTAGTTCAATAATTGCAAGACTTCTATTTATGTTTAAACTATGGGAGACGCCAGAAGAACGAGAACAAAATCCAATTTTACTAGTATGTGAGGAAGCTCACCGTTATGTTCCCAATCGAGGAGAGGCTGAATATGCCGCTGCCCAAGATGCAATTAAGAGAGTAGCTAAAGAAGGACGAAAATACGGTTTGGGGCTACTATTAGTTTCACAGAGGCCAAGTGAAATTGAATCTACTGTTTTATCACAGTGTAATAGTTGGTTAGTCCTTAGATTAACAAATAGTGAGGATCAATCATATGTATTAAAATTTCTACCTGATTCTTTAACTAGTTTAGGTAAAATACTTCCTTCATTGAGGAGAAGGGAGGCTATTTTTATTGGACAAGCTGCATCAATTCCGTCACGTATATTAATCAACGAATTGAAAAAAGAACAACTTCCCCAATCAAATGATATTTCTTTTGTTGAAGGCTGGTCTAGCCCTCCAATTGCTGAAGATAAAATTCAAGAGGTTGTGGATAGATGGAGAATTCAATTACGTGGTAAGTTTGAAGGAGCTTCTTCTGATTTTGATACTACTGGAGAATAAGTCACGGATTTACTCCTGATACAATACAGGCTCTAATGCCAAAAGCGGCTCAATAATCATATCATGCCCATTCACTGGTGGGAAGCTACATGTCGATTTGCAGGGTGAGGGCAATACGGAGTTTCAACAAATTTCCGTGACTTGTTTTGTCTCCAGATCGGGATTATATCCAGATCACAGTCCAGACAGGAGGTTAGGTTCTCAGCACATCAGGCCTGTTACTGGCTGCGAAGTCCAATGAGCGAATTGGGGCCACCCCCCTCCAACACCCAGCCGAGCATGAATCCCTCCTTAGCACTCACGGACCGCTGGCTCAATCCCCATCGTTCCACGGTAGATGATAAGGTAGGGGCACTGACATCAATGCATCCACAAGGCACCGAAAAGCGCCTGCCAGCCCGCCCTGTATGCCGTGAACAAAAGGGGCGAGGGCGGGCGGAGCTATTTAGGGCGGCGGGAGAGCCGAAGTAAGGATGGGGGCAGGGATTGAGAAATAAATGGCAACGAACTCAAAACGAACTCGTACGAACTCTGAGTTCGTATCAGTTAGTACCAGTTCGTTGCTAATCATATTGTTCCAATTAAATAACTTTATAATTATATTTTCTCAAGTAGCTACACCCATACAAACACAAAATCATCCGCTCTGAACAGACCACCCAGATTAATCGAAAAGCGCCTGCTAGCCCCCCACACCACAAGGGCGAGCGGAGCAGATCAGGACACCCGGGTAGGGTGAAGGCAAGAGGGGGCAGCAGGAGAGACTGGAGATGTAGAGGGGTGGGAATCAGTTAGAATTTTGTTTATGTTATGCAGCAGACCATAATTTGAACCTGATAATTCAACCCCTGCAATATTCAACCAAAAAGAGACTTTTTCTCAGGTACATCCATTTCACTCATTTTCACATATCCTTCATCCAGCATGAACAACGTAACAGTCTTACGTCCCTCTTTCTTTTGA
>JAUVLO010000019.1 GCA_030600695.1 Methanosarcinales archaeon
GCACCGGCAAAACGTCTTGCTTGGACTTCATCTGCTCTAGAAAGGGCTTTTAGCCACCATGTATACTCTTTGTTAGTATTCATGTCACTATATAGTACAGCCTACATGATATATTTTACTACTTTATTTTTCGGTAATGACATAGTGCCAGAACAACTCATTATTAAATCACCAGGATTAATTTGAAACCCCTTCATTTCATTGAATTTATCTTCATCAATAAAATATCTTATATCTTCAAATTGATTGTAAATAGCATGGCTTTGCTCATATACCGCATATCCTTCTTCAACAAATATTTCTTTTTTAAGACTCCCGCCAAAAGGACCTCTTTTAAATTCACAAACTCCCCCCAACTCCACCATCTCCCACTCCGGGTCAATCTGGATGTGGGGCTTGTAGTTTTCTACCACAGCGCGGGCGCCGTCGATAATCTTCTGGTAGCCTTCGATTTCCGCGACAATCTCTTTCTGGATTTCTAAGGGGGGGAGGGGGATTTTAAAGTGTTTTACAAAATCTATTGGAATGCGCTGTAACCCACCTGTTCCAGTCATTTTTAATTTTCCTTCATTTCTAAAACGATTTGAAGTAACATTATAGAATATCCATTCAGGTTTGATTTTTTCGAACGCTCGAAGAACATAAAATTCGCTTGAGCCAAATCCTATACCATTTGCTAATTGTTTAGCTAAACTTGCTTTTCCATTTTCAAAACATGGAGTGACTTTTGCTAACAGAACATCATCATTTTGAAAATAAGTATATCCTTTAATTACGCTATCTAATTTGCGAGTTTCTTTTGCATCAAAATACATTTTATTTTCATTAACATCAGCCATCGGGACAAAGGAAACCTGCAAATCTTTATCCAAATGTGATATCTGTGACTTTTTAGGATTGATTTCACAAACTTCCCCCAACTCTAGAATCTCATATTTCGAATTCCTTAATTTATCATTATCCCTGTACCTCTCCCCGCTTAAATTCAAGTCTCCATTATCCCTTATCTTCTCTTTTGCCACAACCAGTACATTGGCAATATTTTCAGCATCGAATGTTTCACCATTCATAATTCCTGACACATAATTCTTAATTAAACGAACCGATTCTGGCAGGTCACTTTTACCATTAGGTCGCCTCTGCGCGCCTAAATCAAACCCATCATTCTCAATCTTCACAAATAAAATGGAATCGCTTTTCTTAGCCAGACTTTTATCCATCAGTAAAATAGAGGTCTTAACCCCTGAATAAGGTTGAAACACACCGGAAGGCAGGGAAACAACAGCAAAAAGATAATCTTCAACCAGCATTTTGCGAAGCTGTTTATAAGCATTCTGGCTCTGGAAGATAATCCCCTCGGGCACGATGATCGCAGCCCGGCCACTGGGTGTGAGATGTTCAGCCATGTAATCCACGAACAGCACCTCAGAGCGTTTGGATTGCACAGAAAAACGTTTGTGGGGCTTGATACCTCCTTTTGGTGACATAAAAGGCGGATTGGCAAGTATCACATCAGCATACTCATTCCATTTGTCCTCACTGGTCAGAGCATCATACTCATCAATATGCGGGTCGGTAAAACCATGCAGGTAGAGGTTAACCAGTGAAAGCCTGACCATATCCGGTGAAATGTCATAGCCTTTGATGTTCTTGGCAACCCGTGTGCGTTCATCAGGTGTCAATCCGGCGCCGATTTTACCATCTTTAGTATTGGATTTCAGAATATGCTTATAAGAAGATATCAGGAATCCCGCAGTACCACAGGCAGGATCGAGAATAGTCTCATCCTTTTTCGGGTCTGTGACCTCAACCATAAAATCGATAATATGGCGCGGTGTGCGGAACTGCCCGGCATCGCCCTGACTTCCCAGGACGGATAGCAGGTATTCAAAAGCATCTCCCAGGCGCTCACTGTGGTCGTACTCGAAATCGTCAATGATTTTAAGGAAACTCTTGAGCGTTTCAGGGTTACGATAAGGCAAATAGGCATTTTTAAAAATATCCCTGAAAAGTAAGGGAATACCTGCATTTTCATTCATCTTGGTAATTGCTTCCGCATAAAGATTCAATACTTCATGACCACCCACCCCGGAAGCCATCAATTTTGACCAACCATATTTCTCAAACTCACCTGTAAAAAATGAACGCTTCCCGCCAAGCTCCTCAGCTTCAGCATCCATGTCATCCATGAACTTGTAAATCAGGGCAATAGTAATCTGCTCAACTTGTGATTTTGGGTCTGGAACTTTACCAACTAAAATATCGCGGGCCGTATCAATTCTTCGTTTTGTTTCAGTGTCAAGCATATTCAATCAATTATCCCTTAATTCGTTACACATTCAACTCATGAACTGATTCAAAGGTACATAATCTTTGATGTATTCAGGTATGGTTGTGCGCCATTTTGTTGGCACAGCCCTAAAATCATTCATGTTAAATGTCGGGTTGGTATGAAGTTGGGTGAACTCTCTGGTCTCAATAATATCACGCACCCGGTTGTCAGTGATATAGGCTTTAAAAAAATACTTCATCGGAATAATTTTTTTCACTTCATCCGGCTTTAGATCAGCAATGAATTTGCTAAACTCTTCATCCAGCAGTTCATCTTTTGATTTGAAATATGGAATAAAACCAAAGGCTCTTTCGATAATTTCACGCAAGGATATTCTTCTATCCACCCCGGCAGCTTTACGGAGTTTCTCAATTGTGAAAAATTCTTCAGGTTTATTCATGATTTGCCTATTGATATAGTCAAGCACATTATCCCACTTGCCTTGCTCCACATTCTCTTTGATAAAACCATCCTCTTTGACTTTATCTTCAAATTGTTCAAAGAACATGCGGTCGATTTTCATCCCCTCCCAACCTATCAGCTCTTCATTTAGCTCTATTAGGGTGTCAGGGTTAAAATTCTCAAATTCGTCGGTTGTTGAAAAGGATCTGCCTTCATTCCCATCCGGTTTTTTCAGGCGGCTAAATGAAGGAAGCTTCAATACTTCATCATAATTGAACTCCTCTTCGAAATATTCATAATTAGCAAAGAAATCGAAGAGCTTAAACGAAGTTTTCTCTGATTCATTGATCAGTGATTTCAAATCATCATCAAAAAGCAGTTCCAGGAAATTATGCTTTCTGGTGCCGCGTCCTTTAATCTGAATAAAGTCAGTTGGAGAGAAAATGGGACGCATCAGGCAGAGGTTTAGAATATCCGGGCAGTCATAGCCGGTTGTCATCATGCCAACTGTGACACATACCCTCGCCTTGCTGGTTTTATAGGTCGGCAAAAAGTTAGCAGAGCCAAGAAGATTGTTGTTGGTAAAATTGATAGTGAACTGCTGGGCATCTGGTATCAGGGATGTGACTTGCACAGCAAAATCTGAATTGTATTTACCAGGGAACATAATATCAGCCATCTCGTTAAGTATCTGGGTCAGTTTAGCTGCATGATTCTGGCTGACAGAGAAAACTATACTTTTGCCAATTTCTTTACTGATAGGGTCGCGCAGTGCATTTTCCAGAAAGGTTTTGCAAAACACTTTGTTGGTTGCTTCAGAGAAGAACTTTTTTTCAAATTGTCGCTGCTTGTATGCAGATTCTTCATCTTCCCCCTCATCGATTTTAATAATTACAATATAACCATCATCAGAAAGCAACTGTGTGGACACATCAGTACGTGCATCCAGAACAATAGGATTTATCAAAAAACCATCTTTTACACCATCAAGCAATGAATAGCGGTAAGTCGGATGCCCGTCTTCGCAGCCGAATGTGCGGTAAGTATCCATCATAAGACGACGTTCAAATTCCCGTGGGTCTTTTGTTGTTGGTTTATTTTTGTCAAACTTTTTAAGATAATCCTTCGGGGTAGCCGTTAATCCAAGTTTGTAGCCAACAAAATACTCAAATACTGCCCGTGAGTTGGCGCCAATGGAACGATGGGCTTCATCAGATATAACAAGGTCAAAATCGGTAGGAGAAAAGAGCCTTTGGTATTTGTTGTTAAACAACAATGATTGAACAGTTGTGACAACAATCTCTGCTTTTTGCCAGTCGTCCCTGTTCTCTTTGTAAATAACCGATTTATAATCATTTTTTAGAAGAAAGATAAATGCTTTTTGAGCTTGGTCTTCAAGTTCCAGACGATCAACAAGAAATAGAACTCTATGAGCATTACCAGTTTTCAAAAACAGTTTGATAACAGCCGCAGAAGTGAGTGTTTTTCCGGTGCCTGTTGCCATCTCAAATAAGAAGCGGTCTTTCCCATTTTTTACTGCCTGCTGGATAGAATGAACTGCATTCCTCTGATATTTTCTAAGAAATCGTAATTTATTGGCCTTAATAAACTCATTGTGTTCATCCTTATTCTTCCATGCTGCTACATCTTGATAATTTGGATATTGGGTTTGAGTAATATAATCATCATTTACAGGCTCGTTAATCAATTTATCTGGATCGGGGTGGTAATTCTTGTACCCTTTTATAGATGTGGGTTCTGGGAACTTTGTAATAATATAGGGATTGCCTCTTGCTAAATCCCAAAAATAATGAAGATTGCCATTTGAAAGAATAACAAAACGGCAGTTTTGCGATCTGGCATATCTCCTTGCCTGTTCTTTGCCAACAAGTGGATTCTTGTCTTCCGATTTAGCCTCAAGAACAATTAGTGGAAATCCTTTTTCATCCTGTAGCAGAAAATCAATAAACCCTTTTTTTGTCTCTTCAAAATCGTCACCCATTGCGTTGACATGGGATTCTGTTATTTTGACATTCTTCTCCAAAGCAATATTGGCTTTACCGTTTTCATCGTCAAAAAATCGCCAGTTAGCTTCTTCCAAGAGCTTGTTTATTTTGATTCGTGCTTTTGCTTCCTTTTCAGCCATTCAAATTCTCATTTTATTTAATTTTACTATGAGTAGTTTTGAGCGTTACAACATATTAAAAATATCTATTCAATATATTGGTTAAAAATCTTAGTGAGGAGGGATTGTATTTTTTCAAATGTGATAAATAAATCAATGGACCATATATTCATCCGGCCATGACATTATTATTTTTTCATCTCATTTTAGGATTTGAGTCAGCCTTTTACAGACACCCCCTCATTCCCGGAATTCCCCCACTGGCGGTGCACCCCTGCCCCGCCCCCTGGCTAACACCAAAATCACCCCACAAAATCCTCAAGAGATTCTTCCGGCTGCATCCTTTCCACAACAGGCTGCATATCAATGTACATTTTAGGAAAATCGGTCTGCTTGTACTTTTCCACCACCCTGAACCCCAGCCGCTCATAGAAACTCATACTCCCAGGCTTGGAATCCACAGTAAGGTACCGGCAGCCTATGATCTCAGACACTGACAGTGCCAGCCCAATAGCAGCCAGGACCAGGAACCTACCAAACCCCTGCCTCTCACACGTTTCATCAACCGCCAGTCTGGCAATCTTGATACTTGGGTATTTATGATACGGATAACCGTCTATACCATCTGCTTCATCAATGGCCTGAACCTCTATGGTATCGGCAACAATAGCGAAAAATCCTGTAATACTTTTATTCAGGCAGCAGAGATATGTCCTGCTTATCATTTCATCCTGGTCATCCAGGGCATCATTTATCAAAAAGTCGTTAAGTTCGGCATTTGTGGACGTAAAAGAAGTTACATCGTACCTTTTTGTTAAAGGCACAATAGAAGGTTTATCTGCAAAGATTGGTTCGGATTCCATCAGTGTTTAAAATTGCATTTATATATCTGCCTGGCTTCCTTGAACATGTCTACCTGTTCCCTGGTCACCTTTGGATTTTTCTTATCCATCCAGAACTGTCTGGCATCTTCGTCCTTCAGTATCAATCCAAACTCAATGGGTTTTGCCATATTTTCTCAATTTAAAGAATTCTTTTATTGTATTTATAGTATGACTATATACTTCAGAAATATCCCGGCGTCAGGGAGGATTTTCTTATTGTGATATAATGTTTGCTCATTTTACTAAAGGGACTTCTATATCGTCAACCCCAAATTCCCGGCCAAGTTCATCCACGGTAGCACCCCCTTCTCCAGACGCTCAAGTATCATTTGTGATACCATATTACCATACGCCAGGTCATGGAACTCATCATAGAATGGAATGACAATAGAATGGCGCTCCACAACCTCTTCCACCCCATTAAAGAAGAACGCAAGCCATGCAGCATTCCTGTTCTGTTCAATAAAAGTTCAACCCAAACCGCACATTTCAAGTAGCCGCCTGGTATTCCCATGCCCTCCGATCGGCATGATATGTATGCCCTGGCAGTTGGTCCTGATACCAGCTATAATCTCAGCCGCAATTTTCATTCCTTCTAATGCAGGATCTACCGCTGCTTCCATTCTGCTGATTGCTTCATCAGGTATCTTTACACCTGGTATCTTCTCGTTCATGAACCTGGCATTTTGTGCAGACCGTAAAGGTATGATACCGGCAATGAGTGGTATTCCTGTATGTCTGGCAGCATCTGCGAACTCATTGAACACCGCCGCATCGAATACTGCCTGGGTCTGGATAAACCTGGCTTTTGCCAATGCCTTCTTGTTGAGCTTGAGCAATTGCGGCCCAAGCGGCCTGGCACCCGGATTTGCCACTGCACCGGCGCATATGGATGTGGGGCCGTCAAGGGGCTTGTCCTGGAAATCTGAGCCATTGTTCATTTTTTCAATAAGCTGTAACAACTGCACAGAATCCAGGTCAAATACCGGTTTTGTTGAAGGCTGGTCACCCATGGTCGGGTAATCACCTGACATGGCCAGTATATTGTGTATCCCAAGCGCATGGGCCGCCAGCAGGTCGGACTGGAGTGCCAGCCTGTTACGGTCCCGGCACGTCATGTGCATGATGGTCTCAAAACCCATCTCCCCAAGTTTGTGGCAGAGCACTATTGGTGACATGCGCATTACTGCCCGCTGGTTATCAGTGACATTCACAGCATCCACCAGTTCCTGCAGTAGTTTGGCCTCAGCCAGGGCACCTGAAATGTCAGTACCTTTGGGCGGACTTACCTCGGCAGTAACTACGAATTTCCCTGATCCCAGTACATCAGCAAATCGCATCTTACAGCCTCCTGTCATGGTTCACTGGCGGTCTTATGCCATCAAGCAGGTGCAGCATCCCCCTGCTTTCCAGTCTATCGTATATCTTCACCCAGATGCATTCACGCTCCCCCACCTCGCAGTCTCCATCAATAGAGCCGCCGCAGGGTCCGTTCACCTGGGATTTCGGGCAGCCAGATTTTGGACACAATCCAGCATAGAGCCCCACATCACATTCCCCGCACATGACGCAAAAATCCTCTGATATCTCATCCTTAAGTGCACTTCCAAGGGATGTAGTATCCAGGCCGGGCAGTACGGGTTTGCCAGAGATACGACCCAGCAGTGAAATGCCTGCACCGCAGCTCATTACCAGCAGCATATCGGCCTTATCCAATGCCGGATTTTCCTCGACCAGAGTGTCCCAGGACTCGGTGCTGCAAGCATGTTTTACCATCTTTCCATCCAGCACATCCAGGCCGCTGCGCTGCAATCGGGCTGTCATCATGCTGACCTGCGCTTCGCCCCCTGTCTGTATCTTGCGGGCGCATATACCGCAGCCAACCACGCAGATACTTAGACCAGGGAACATCTCCACCATGCTGAGTATTTCTTCAATTGGTTTTGGTCGTGTGATTATCATATTATTTACCCCATTTACCCCACTTATCCGTACCGATAAGTGGTATCCTTGAACCGCTGCAAGGCGGTTTGGACCAGTCCGGCTATCACAGGCAGGTCCCTGGCCTGGCATTCCAATTTTGCAGCCAGTCGTTTTAACTGCAGTTCAGTCCCCATCAAAATAAGGTCAACGCTATCTGTTTCATGGGATACGGCATCACTTGGCAGGGCCGCATCGCACCCGCGGGAGAGGGCTTCCTGCTTGATTATCAAAGCTTCCGTAGTTGTGACATTATTAATTTTAAGCACCCTGTACACGGTCTTATCCTTCATCACCCTGCCGCCTGTACCTGTGGTACATATCCTGTTAAAATATCCGGGTGCATCCTCTGCACTGGTAATATCCAGTACTTCAACAGAGTAATTATCCGGTGCTTCAATAGAGTAATTATCCAGTGCTTCAATAGAGTAATCTGGTTTTCCGGCTGTGATATTGCGTCCTTTTATAGCCTCTGCCACCCGGATGGCATCGTCAGTATCTGCCACATCATGGGTCCTGATAATATGTGCACCTTTATAGACCGCAATAGCAGTGGCTGCAATGGAACCCATAAGTCTGTCAGCGGGCTGCTTATCCAGCACCTCGCCTATGAACGACTTTCTTGAGATGGCTGCCAGCACAGGTTTGCCAAATACCTTCAGGCGTTCCATCTGGTCAATTGTCTCGAAATCATACATTGGTACTTTTTCCGGCACCCATTTCCCGATAGCAGGGTCAATGATGATCTGCTCAGGTGCTATACCGGTATCTTCAGCATTCCGGATTATCCTATCCAGTGAGTCCATCACAGCATCCATACCTATCACATCACCGGGCACCCTCCCTGATGCCATGACCACAACAGGACAGCCGTATTCATGGACAACATCTGCCATACCAGGGTCAGCACCCAGGCCGCTCACATCATTAATAATATGTGCCCCCATCTCAAGTGCTTCGCGGGCCAGGCCGGCGCACTGGGTATCCACTGAAATGGGCACATCCACGTTACCAATAAGCTGTTTGAGTGCCGGGATTAGACGCCTGCGTTCTTCTTCCGGTGTGATCTTATCAGCCGGAGGCCAGGTAGAGCGCGCACCCACATCAATGAATACGGCACCTTCTGCCACCATCTGCTCTGCTGCCTGAACTACATTTCCCGGTTCGGTCACTGACCCTTTGTAAAATGATTCACGACTCAGGTTTATTGCGCCCATGATGCGCACCGGATGTGCATCTCCCACTGTAATACCTGCAATAGTCGTGTCAACTACCATACAACTACCTTAATCATTATCCGATTACTCAATCCAATTACTCGATCCAATCATCCCATCCAATTATCCAATCCGATCATCCTGATATCCTGTGCGCAGATTCCAGTGTATGCTGTAGCAGGATAGAAATTGTCATAGGACCTACACCACCAGGGACCGGAGTGATCAGTGATACCTTTGGCAGTACAGCCTCGAAATCCACATCTCCCACTAACTTGCCGTCCTTCTGGCTTATACCCACATCAAACACTACTGCCCCCTCTTTCACCATACCAGCCTTGATAAGATGGGCTACCCCGGTAGCAGAGACTAGGATATCTGCCTGTGTAGTGTACTTTTTCAGGTCATCGGTATAGACGTGGCAGACCGATACCGTAGCATTGCGATTTAATAGCATAGCTGCCATAGGTTTTCCTACAACATTACTGTGCCCGACAATGACCGCATTCTTGCCTTCCACTTCAACCCCGTACTCTTCCATGGCACGGATGATACCTTTGGGGGTGCAGGGGACCAGGCCTTCGTTCCCGATAAGCAACTGCCCCATGTTCACCGGATTGAAGCCATCCGCATCCTTCCCGGGTGCAATAGCCTCCATGGCCGCCTGTGCGTCCAGGTGGGGCGGCAGTGGGAGCTGGACCAGTATGGCATGGATATCGTCCCTGTTATTCAGGGAGTGTATCAGTGCTATCAATTCTTTCTGGTTGGTATCGGCAGGCAGGGTATGGTCCTCTGCATAGACGCCCGCCCGTTCACAGGCCTTATGTTTTAACCTCACATACATCCTTGAGCCCTCATCGTCGCCCACCAGTATAGTGGCCAGGCCCGGAGTGATGCCTTTTGAACTTTTTAGTTCAGCTACCCCTAAAGCAACCTCCTGCTCTATTTTCTTTGCCAGGGCACGTCCGTCTATTAGCTTATTACCGGATTCCATTCTTACCACATACCACCATATACCTCATGTATAGATAGGGAATTGCCTGCACAACTTCTTCATATTCTGCTTTACTGTAGTGAGTGTGTTCTCATCATCTATATGTTTAAACACGATATCGATGTTCTCTGAAATGATCTGTATCTGGGGTTCCTTCATTCCCCTGGTGGTGATTGCAGGCGTTCCCAGCCTGATACCACTGGTTACAAATGGACTGCGGGTCTCAAAGGGTATGGTATTCTTATTTGCTATGATACCGGCCCTGCCAAGGGCTGCTTCTGCTTCCTTGCCTGTAATACCGGGTTTGGTCAGGTCAACCAGCATCAAATGGGTATCTGTACCGTCCGAGACAATATCGTGTCCCTTATTCATCAGGTCTGCGGCCATTTTTTTTGCATTGACCACTATCTGTACCTGGTAATCCCTGAACTCCCGGGTCTGGGCCTCTTTGAATGCCACAGCCTTGGCTGCAATTATGTGCATGAGCGGGCCGCCCTGGATTCCGGGGAATACGCTCCTGTTAATGTCCTTTCCATATTCTTCTTTGCACATTATCATGCCGCCCCTGGGACCGCGCAGGGTCTTATGGGTGGTCGTGGTCACGAAATCAGCATGTGGGATGGGACTCTGGTGTACGCCTGCCACTATCAGGCCTGCAATATGTGCAATGTCTGCCAGCAGGTAGGCACCCACCTCGTCGGCAATGTCCCTGAAAGCGGTAAAGTCCAGTTCCCTGGGATATGCGCTGGCACCTGCCACTATCATCTTCGGTTTGTGTTCCTTTGCCATCTGCATCAGTTCATCGTAATCAATTGTCATGGTCTCCCGGCTCACACCATAGGGCACTATATTATACAGCTTGCCGCAAAAATTCACAGGACTGCCGTGGGACAGGTGACCGCCGTGGGACAGGTCCATACTCAGGATGGTGTCGCCGGGATTGAGTACTGCAAAATATACGGCCATATTGGCACCTGAACCCGAATGGGGCTGGACGTTCACATGCTCGGCACCGAACAGGTCCGCTGCCCGTTCTATTGCAAGGTCTTCTGCTACGTCCACGAACTCACACCCGCCGTAGTACCGCTTGCCAGAATAGCCTTCAGCATATTTATTTGTCATTATACTGCCCTGGGCTTCCATGACCGCCCGGCTTGTATAATTCTCTGATGCTATCAGGTTGAGCTTGTATTCCTGCCGCTCACGTTCGTTTTCAATCGCCTCTGCAATCATAGGGTCCACTTCTGAAATATATGACATGTTACGTTATTCTCCTGATTGGAATTATTGTGATGTGTTAAGATTAAATTTATTCAACAACTCTGACTTTCTGTCCTTCAATATTTAGCTTTCCCCTGACAAATGATCTTACTGCTTCAGGGAATATCTTGTGTTCCTGTTCCAGTATCCTGGATGCAAGTGTATCCGGGGTATCGTCCTCAAGTACAGGGACACATTTTTGTATGATGATCGGGCCTGTATCCACACCTTCGTCAACGAAATGAACGGTGCAGCCGCTCACTTTTACCCCGTGGTCAAATGCTTGCTGCTGGCCGTGCAGTCCAGGGAAGGATGGCAGCAGTGCAGGATGGATATTGATCATCCTGCCTTTGAATGAAGCTAATAAAGTAGGGCCTACTACGCGCATATAGCCTGCAAGCAGGACCAATCCGATATTATATTCTTTAAGGAATTGCAGTATCTTACTTTCGAATCCTGCCTTGTCGGGATAGCTGGCAGGGTCCACAAAAATAGCATCGATACCGTGGTTTTTCGCCCGCTCCATTGCATAGGCATCTTTTATATCACTGATGACCAAAGAAACAGATGCGTTTGGGATGGTACCATTTTCAATATTATCAATGATGGCCTGTAGGTTTGAACCTCTGCCGGATACCAGGACTGCAATGTTGATATGGGTGTTGTTCATAGACTTAACTTCCTATTGTGAAAGCAATATAAAGGCTTTTATTATTGGGCATCTGGATAGATAACAGGAGAATCCTTAAGATTTTCTGAAAACCAGGTATTTTTCAATCAATTTTATGTAGCATTGGGGAATATCAGGTGAAAAGTGGTTCAAGTTATACTTATATACAGTAAAAAAGGTGTAAATAACAATGTCAGATAATACTACTACTATCACAGGTGATATGAATATCCAGGAGATCGTGTCAACATATCCCGAAACCCTGAGTGTTTTTTTCCAGTACGGACTTGGTTGTATAGGTTGTCATGCATCTTCATATGAGAGTCTGGCCGAAGGTGTCATGATGCACGGCATAGACCTGGATGCAATACTCAAGGACCTCAACGAGCTTATAACAAAGATCGATGCAGAAAAGGAACAATAAGCTCAATTTAACCGCATGCCAATCTTTATTATTGTTTAAAATAAATCTATGTAAAATGAAACGCATAATCCTCGTGGTCTCTGGTAAAGTGCAGCAAGCAGGATACAGGGACAGGGTGGTTGGGATAGGAAAAAACCTCGCCCTGTCCGGATATGCTGAGAACCTATCCGACGGCAGAGTAAAGATTGTGGCAGAAGGAGATGAAGAGGTGCTTAAACAACTAACTGCCGCCATCAATATCAAGAATACTCTTATCAATGTAGATCATGTTGAATCATCTGGCAGGGAAGCTACCGGGGAATTTTCAGGCTTTTACAAACTTGTAAAGGATGGCGAGACAGATGAGCGCCTCGACACTGCCGCTGACCTGCTAAAGGAGTTAATTGGTGCAACGAATAACGGTTTTAGTACACTGAACAATACAATGACCGTTGGGTTCAATAAATTAGCACTTGGACAGGATAAAATACTTGAAAAACAGGATAGAATGCTTGAAAAACAAGATTCAATGCTTGAAAAACAGGATAGAATGCTTGAAAAACAGGATTCAATGCTTGAAAAACAAGATACCAGTATTAATATTCTGGAAAAAGTACACGGCGACACGTCTGAAATAAAATCTACCCTATCAAGAATAGAGGTAGATGTGAAGGACACAAGATATAGCCTTTCATCTAATATTGAAGAGAAACATCAGAAGCTGGAAAATGAGATAGCTGAAATAAAGGCAACGCTGGTGAAGATGCAGGCTTCCGCTTAGTCTGTCAGGTAGAGCAATTACTACCTATATGTTCATAATTCCCGGTACACTTTCTGCAGCAGTAGCGCATCACTCTCCTGGTCAGGGCTCTCACAGATCACTATACCCTTAATATCATACTCCTTCCAGGCCCTGACCAGCCCGTGATAGTCCATATCCGACTCCTCCAGCATAAGGTGTTTCTTCTCCCCTTTTGGTCCGTATTCGATACCTGATACATGGATATGCATATTATCAAGCCCTTCCCGGCCCAGGTAATCCTCCACCATATCAAGTATCTGGCAGAACTCCCCGTATGAGTTCATAGCACCCTCTCTTGCATGCATGTGTGAGAAATCCAGGCATGGCATTACACCTTCCAGTTCGGCACTCATCTCCAGTAGCTCGGTCAGTGTACCGAACTGGGAGGCTTTGCCAGTAGTCTCAGGACGCAGCAGTACGTCAATCCCCTCATCTTCAAGACAGGCAGCCATTTCAAGCACGTGTGTCTTCACTATACCGTAAACCGTGTCGGAAGAGTCACCATGATAATACGCCGGATGGAACACTACACCCCTGGCCCCGAATATATTACCTATACGGGCCGAGTCCAGGATACGTTTCCGGCTGGCATCAACCTTCTCAGTTTCCCTGGAATTGAGGTTGATGTAATACGGTGCATGGACGCTTAGTGCCACATCCATTTCAATGGCGGCCTGCCCCACCTTTCCGGCGGTCTCGACTCCCATCTTCACTCCCCTGACAAACTCAACTTCCATGCAGTCCAGTCCAATCTCACGTACCCGTTTCACTCCTGACAGGGTCTCCCTCTTTGAGGCACTTATAGGTGTGCCGGCCGTCCCGAATCGTAACATAGCCTTATCTTTAAGGGCTGACCATATATGATTGTTTTTCACTACACGATCCAGTGGGCAGAATATGGATATGGAAATCTGATGATGATGATAATGTTAATGAGAAATATTTATATAGTATAATGTATGTACTATATATTGGACAGCACTTATCTTCCTATTCCCACACAAACATAACTCAAAAAGTCTGTCCACTCTTTTTTTCATATGGTATTATTATCTATGGGATTATGTACTCAAATTAATTCGGCAAATGAGGGAATATTCTCATGTGTCATCGGTTAAGAGTAATATTGTAATGGAACACGGATTGCACGGATTGCACGGATGACACGGATGTACACGGATAATAAATAAATAAATCCGTGAAAATCCGTCAAATCCGTGTCATCCGTATTCGATTTAAATTAAATTGAATAATCGTATGAAATCATTGTTCTTTTGGAAAATAATACATACCGACTCTGTCAAACTCCTTAACCGATGACCAATGGAATATTCTTATTATATCCACATTTAGTGGTCAAATCGATATTTAGTATCGTTAGTACCGTTATGTTGCGGTGGATTTTTCAACATAGAAAACTTGATGAAAGGGAGGTAAAATAACAATCAGAAAGCAGAAAGTTTAATGCCGATGCAGAAACGAAACAGTTATTTCCGTAATCATGCCAGATATTTTCAACAAACTTCACCCTCGCCTCCAGGCTGTTCTTTCATCAATGGGGTTCACCCGGCCAACCGAACCGCAGGTTCGCACTATACCAAAACTGCTAAAGGGTGATAACCTGCTGCTCATTGCACCCACGGGCAGCGGCAAGACCGAAAGTGCCATACTTCCTGTGTTCCACCACATCCTCAACAGGAATGAAGAGGAGCGTAACGGAATATCGGCGCTGTACATAACGCCCCTTAGGGCGCTGAACCGGGATATGCTGGCCCGGCTGGAGGTAATGGGTGCCCAACTTGGTATAGATGTCCAGGTGCGGCATGGGGATACTTCCAAATACCAGCGGCAGAAGCAGAGCAAACACCCGCCCGATGTACTTATCACCACACCCGAAACCCTGCAGATCATGCTAACGGGCAGCCGGTTACGCAAGAACCTGGAATCAGTACAGTATGTGGTAGTGGATGAAGTACACGAACTGGCAGCCAGCAAGCGTGGTGCCCAGCTGTCCATCGCACTTGAGCGGCTGGTCGAAGTGGCAGGTGAGTTCCAGAGGATTGGGCTGTCTGCAACAGTGGGCAGTCCTGTAACAGTGGCCCGCTTCCTGGCTGGTTCGAACCGGGAGGTGGGTATAGTGGAGGTCTCCATCCACAAGGACCTGGAGTTCAATGTAGTGACCCCACAGGTCACACCTGCCGACCGGACAAGTGCCCGCAGCCTGATGTGTACACCTGAACTGGCATCTCACCTGAGGGTGATAGGAGATATTGTGGAATCACATACTTCCACCCTCATTTTTGTAAATACCAGGGAAGCTGCCGAAGCCCTGGGTTCCAGGTTCAGGATGCTGGAAAGGTCCATTGGTGTGCATCACGGCTCCCTGTCCAAAGAGACCAGGATCGAAATGGAGGATATGTTCAAGTCCGGCGACCTGGAGGGGCTGATCTGCACCAGTTCAATGGAGCTGGGTATAGATATCGGGGACGTGGACCATGTGGTACAGTACATGTCACCCAGGGAAGTGTCCAGGCTCATCCAGAGGGTGGGCAGGGCAGGACACCGCATACATGAGACCTCAAAAGGGACTATTATTACCACATTTCCGGACGATGTGGTCGAGTCATGGGCCATCATCCACAGGGTGCGCTCAGGAATGCTGGAGGAGACGCTTATCCACGAAGGTTCGACCGATACACTGGCCAACCAGATAGCAGGTATGGTATTGGATTTCGGGGAACTGGACAGTAAGCGCATACACGACATTGTGACAAGGGCATATCCTTACCATCATATTACCCAGGAACAGGTAGATGCGGTATTGCAGCAGGTGGGGGACAACCGGCTGGTATGGCATGAAGAAGACGGTCGTGTAGGGCGGCGGCGAAAAAGCTGGCAGTACTATTATGCTAACCTCTCCATGATACCTGATGAAAAGAAATATGATGTACTGGATATTGTCAGCGGCCATCCTGTGGGTGCACTGGATGAGATATTTATCGTCAATTTCATAAAACCGGGCGCGGTGTTCATTGCCAGGGGTGAAATGTGGCGGGTGATGGAGATACTTCATGACAGGCAGCGCATCAAAGTTGAGCCGGTACGCGACCCTGGTGGTGAGATACCTTCCTGGGTGGGCGAGGAGATTCCTGTGCCCTTTGGAGTGGCTGACGAGGTTTGCAGTATCAGGGCAAAAATAGGCAGTAAGATAGGGGCGGGACTGAGCGATGATGAGATAATCCGGGACCTGATGGAACAGTTCCCTACTGACAGGGCTACAACTTTGAGCGTTGTGGAAATAATGCGCAAACAGGTGAATGAAGGGTTTGTTGTGCCCACGCAGGATACCATTACAGTGGAAGATGCCCAAGGTTCTGTGATAATCAATATCTGCGGGGGCCATAAGGTCAATAATACTATTGGCGGGATACTTAGTGCCCTGCTTTCTGCCAGGCTGGGCACCAGTGTTGCTATGGAGATAGACCCTTACAGGATCAAACTTGACCTGCCAGCAAGGATCAGGGCAGCAGATGTAGTCAGGCTTATAATGGACCTGGACCCTGCTTATGTGGAACCTATTATCGAGATGTCTTTAAAGCACACTACTTTTTTCAAGTGGAAGATGATACAGGTAGCCAGGAAGTTCGGGGCCCTGGACACGGATGCCAATTATGAGCGGATAAGCATGCAGAGGTTACTGGATGTGTACGATGGCACGCCTATGTATGACGAGGCTGTGAGGGAGATATTCCAGGATAAGCTGGACATTGGAAGGACAGTTGATATAATCGGGCGCATTGCTTCGGGCGATATACTACTGGCGGCAGGTAAGGTAAGTCCCATAGGCTTGTCTGGTTTTACGGGCGGCAGGGACCTGGTGTCCCCGGCAAGGGCTGATGCTTCCATTATCGAGGCACTGAAGCAGAGGATAATGAATGACAGGGTGATCCTTTTCTGTGTAACCTGTAAGAAGTGGGTGTCGAGAACCAGGGTGTCCCGTGTGCAGGAAATACCTGAATGCCCTTTGTGTGAGAGCAGGATGATCGCTGCGTTGAAACCCTGGGAGGAGGATGAGATAAAGGTGTTTAAGATAAAGGAGAAGACTGCTGATGACCTGAAACGGGCACGCCGGGTCTACAGGAACGCTAGTTTGGTACTGTCCCATGGGAGGACCGCGGTCATTGCCCTGGCGAGCAGGGGGCTGGGACCTGAGACTGCATCCAGGGTGATAAGGAAGATGCGCAGGGATGAGGATGGGTTCTACCGGGATATCCTGGAGGCTGAAAGGAATTATGTCAGGACAAAGAGGTTCTGGGATTAGTTTGTTCGTCTGGTTGTGAGCTTTGTTATTGCCTTGGCTATGTCTGCAAGGAGGGGGTGCACTCCACTCCAAAACCTTTAACTATTAATTTGGTGACATGTCATAAAGAGGACTCTAAGAAGAGGAGATGTTGAAGATGCTAAGAAAGTCGGAAGCAAGCAAATACGATTACGATCTCCAAAGTGATAGTATTTTCTTTTATGGGGAAGACAAAAAGTACAATTCTTCCGTTGAATTAGAAGGTGTTATTCTTGATTTTAATGACGAAGATCATTTAACAGGCATTGAAATTCTAGATGCATCTGAAAAATTCAAAGTTTCAAAAGCTGATCTCGTTAATATTAAAAATTTTGATGCAACTATAATAATTAGCAAAGAAAACATAGATGTACGAATGAAGATGGAATATTATAAAAGAAACAAATTAATTGATACAAATTTGAACGCACTTACATTAAATACCATGAATCTTCCATCTAGCACACAAGGAATTGCTGTTGCCTGTTGATCTTAATCACTATACTCCGCAGCGCGGTTGCGGTTGGGTGTGCCGCCACAACGTTTGACTTAATATTCTCATTCTGGGGCAGAATTATGCCAACATTTTTATATCTCATTACTGTAGTATAATATTGGAGGTGAAAGTATGCTTTGTATACTATGGTTCGAGTGGGCTCCGGAGAATACGCCAAAAGTTTTAGAAATTTGGAAAGATTTCAAATTTCCTGATGAGGTAAAATTGATAAACAGATATCTCATGATAGGTAGGCATATCTCTGTGGCAATATTTGATGCCCCAAATGAGGAAGCAATTTTAAAGATAGCATATCCATTCTGTGAATTTGGCGTGCCCCATGTAACTCCTGCATTACCACTTGAAGAAGCACTGGAAATGATGGAGAAGATGTAAAAAAATATTTTAAAATATTTTCATTATGTTGTTGTGGTAAATTTGCCACCTCAACATCTTTTTTTTATTCGTGTGTGAAGCTGATGTAAACGCTAAATTCGTCTCAGTCGGTCACACAAGAGAGCATTTGCAACCGACACTCCGAAGGAGTGGAGGCTTAGAAAATCCGCAGGATTTTCGCAACCATCCTAACGATAACCAACCCAGCGATTATATTCTGCTCAGGCTTCCACTGTGGCTGGTACTGTCGCCAATCACCAAGGCCACCTTGCGTTCGCTTGCGCTTTGGGCTGTGGCTGCCGATACCAGGGAACTCCGCACAGCACCTCACGATGCCGCACTTCCCGTTCTCTTCATCTGGGAGCAGACCCGGATGGGGGGATTTTAACCCGCAGTGGGACATACTTTTCATATCTTCAATGTCCTGTTTGTTTATCTTTCTCTTTTATGCTTCAAGGCACGCCAGTCACAGACTCAGTTTTGAAGAACGGAGCATCAACGGGAAGATGCATGAGAAAAAGTAAAAAAAAGAACGGGCACAAAACCCATTATTCTTTTTATAGGGCTATATTTTTTAGATTTTTCTTACAATATTTATACGAAAATACGGAATTATTAACTTACATAATCATTTTGAAGCCGTGTCCGAGTATATCAAAAAAACGGCTTGAATGAATACTAATGAATACTAATGAATATTAAATTAGTAGATAACTTTATATGTAAAAACAGCTTGGATGAATACTAATGAATATTAAATTAGCAGATAACTTTGTATGTAATAACGGTTTGAATGAATACTAATAAATACTAATGAATATTAAATTAGTAGATAACTTTATATATAAAAACAGCTTGGATGAATACTAATGAGTATCAAATTAGTAGATAAAGGATGTATATAACCGTGAGACTTCCAGAAAAACCACCATCGAATGAGGAAATTAATAAGCTGGTAGGACAAAACGATATTAAGTCTATCGAAGAGCTTAGGCCATATTTGGATATTGTTAATTCAAAATATCTGCATTGGGATGAGCTCCCAATGAGATTTAAGGACATTAAGTCTAATCTTAAATTGTTATGGGGTTATGCTAAGTTAGTTAGGGAATTTAATACTAGACGGATTACATTAGATGGCTTAATATTGCGTTATGTTCCAACTCCACAGATAGAGAAGTCACTTCATGGTTTGGATATGCGGGTCGGTGGCAAGTTTGATTTTGAATCTCAGATGCCTTCAGTCGATTTAAAAAGAAAATATTTAGTTAATTCATTGATGGAAGAGGCAATAGCTTCTAGCCAATTGGAAGGTGCAGTTACAACAAGAGTAGTCGCAAAACAAATGTTG
>JAUVLO010000086.1 GCA_030600695.1 Methanosarcinales archaeon
CGTTTTCCAAAGAACCAATGATTTGTTATGATTAACCAATTTAGTTTAAATAGAACACAGATGACACGGATTAGACGGATTTTCACGGATTTATTTTCGTATCCGCGCGCATCCGTGTCATCCGTGCAATCCGTGTTCTATCATAATATTACTCTTAACCTATGACACATGCACACTCGTTTGGTGATGAAATTATCGTTCCCGAGAGGCGGTGGCAGATAGTGGCTTTAAAGAGGGGGGCACGGAAATGATAAGTTTTACTGAAAAATGATCATAGTTCAAACTCATCAATAAAACCGATAATTAATTTGTATTTTTTAAGATATTCAAATCCCTTATCTGTCAATGTGAAAAACTTCCTTCCCTTTTCGTCAATAATTTCTTTTATAAACCCCTTTTCCAATAATTCATTTAAATATTCGGAAAAACTCTGTGATGATAGATTTGAATATCTCAGCAGGGGTGTAGGCTTTATGGAATTATTATAATGTCTAATGATCTTCAATATGTCATATATCACCTCCAAACGATCTCTTTTGCGCGTCATTATGTCCACTTTGCCACTTTATAATAGATAATCCCAATCAGTACGATCGATATAATCTGAAATACAGTTTGTATTTCAAATGGAAGAAATCTTCTTGGACTCAATGCGAATAGATTGATTATCCAGAACAGGAAAAACAAAATATATAAAATATAAAGCCTGGAGATTTTTCTCGAATTGCTGAAAATATAGCAGGCTATAATTATTGATGTAAAAATGAGCAATACTGCCTGCGCTAATATCAGGACAGATGGTGATCTCGAATAAAATGCAATACCGGATATTAGAACGGCAATGACATTAAATAATAAAAAAGTATGCTTTAAAAAAGTATGCTTAATATGCAGTTTTTTCCAGAGTATGCTATACGTCAATGAAAGAATAGCCATTGTGCTGAAGTATCCTATAAAAAGCAGGGGAAAAATTCCGAATATGTGTATCGGGAAATAAATGTCAAATGTTACTACCATTACCTTTAATAAAACGAATATGAATCTGGAAATATAGGCTAATCCGAAAAATAAGAACGTTATTCTAAAATATTTTATTCCTTCATGCTTTGTCAGATCAAATATTTCCCTGGTTTTATAATAGATCGTAAAGCAAAGAAATACAACGATAAGTGTGTAGGCAAGTTCTACAGCCAGCCTTGTGGGATCTATTAGGTGGAACGGAGGCATATATCCTACTATTCTATCTGAACATTAATAAAAAAGATGGATGCAAAGTGTACATTTTACCTTCTTTGTTCTTATAAGCAGGTTCTGAGAATATAGTACTTTGAGGTGTTAATAAAATGAAAAGAACAAAGTTCTTTGGTGTACTGGCCCTGATGATAATTGTGGCATCATTAGGAACAGTATCAGCTTTCGGAGGAAATTTCTTTGGAATGGATCCTGAAAGAGAAGATATAGTGAATGCCGTTGAAGCAAACGACTACGAAGCCTGGAAAGAAGCCATGTCGAACCGATTGACAGAGGAAAAATTCAACGAGCGTGTAGCAAGGCATGAAGCAAGGTCTGAAATGCGAGAGCATAGAGAAGACAAGATACAGGCTATAGAGGCTGGAGACTATGAAGCATTTAAAGTAGCAGCAGAGGATTGGCCAATGTTATCAAATATCCAGAATGAGGATGACTTTGAAATACTTGTCCAGCTTCATCAGGCAAAGCAGGACGGAGATTACGAAACAGTAGAAGAGCTTAGAGAACAGCTTGGCATGCTCGGCGGATTTGGTAACCATAAAATGTCTGGACAATTTGGAAGATAAAGGATGACCTGATTATCCTTTTTCTTCTTTATTTTTAATCAATCGACATTATGAGAATATTTATTTAATTCGCTAAAATGTAATAGATGAGAAGTCTGGCTGAATATGATAAAAGATCAAAACTTACCAGAAAATGAGAATGATGTACTTCTCAGTCTGGAAGATGTCTGGAAGATATACCCGATGGGAGAGGTCGAAGTCCCCGCTTTGAAGGGAATAACTGTAGAGATTAAAAAAAGAGATTTTGTTGCCATCATCGGTGCATCGGGAAGTGGGAAATCAACCATGATGAATTTGATAGGATGCCTGGATATCCCGTCAAAAGGCAGGATACTATTAAAAGACCAGGATATAAGCCAGTTCAGCGAATCAGACCTGGCTACATTTCGGGGAAAGACGATCGGATTCATTTTTCAGCAATATAACCTGATCCCGACCATGAGCGCTTTTGAAAATGTCATGCTTCCTTTAGAGTTCCAGGAAATCGATGACAGGACAGCTTCCCAAAAGGCTAAGGAAATTCTGGCATTCCTGGGATTAGCTGATAAAATTCATCACTTGCCTTCCCAGCTTTCCGGGGGACAACAACAGCGGGTTTCAATTGCCCGGTGTCTTGTTACAGATCCTGAAATTATCCTTGCAGATGAACCCACTGGTGCGCTTGATAGTGTCACTGGAAAAAATATCATTGAAATGCTACACAAATTCTGGAAAGATGATGGTAAAACGATCATAATGGTAACTCACGATTCGAATCTTGCAAAATATGCCAACACTACTATTGAACTGAAAGACGGGAAAATAATCAGAATACAGGAGAACGAGGTGGATTAAAAAATGAAAGAGATCAGGATTGGATTTCTGGCTATATGCTTAATGATGGCGTTATCATCTGTCGCTTATGCAAATATACCTTATGCAAATAATTATTATCCAGATCTATCAGGTGTTACCGGCATTTCGGTAAGCCTGGTAAATCAGGACCCTCAGCCGGCAATTGCGGGAGATGTTGTGGAAATCTATTTAGGTATTGAAAATATTGGAGGGGAATCATGCAGCGACCTGATTGTTGAACTGGAGCCCGAATACCCTTTTAGTTTGGTACCGGATGAGTCCGCAGTGCAGAATATCGGGACAATAAAATCCTACCAAAAAGATAATTATATGAAAATTATCACGTACACAATAAAGGTTGACAGCGATGCATCGGCTGGCAGTTATAATCTGACAGTCAAGTATTATGAACAAGGCGATTCGCTGGCGACTGAAAAAAGTATTACAATTGACGTGAAGAACAAAGAAATGGCGGAAATTATCCATATTGATAAGACCAATCTTGTCCCTGGAAAGCAGACCAGCCTGAAATTCACAATAAATAACGTGGGTAATACCCCGTTAAGATACCTGACCTTCTACTGGGTAAATGAAGATAAGGTCATCCTTCCTGTTGGAAGTGATAATACAAAATATATAGATTCTATTGACATTGGTGAAAGTGTAGAACTGGACTACCAGGTCATAGCCGATTCCAATGCAGATCCGGGTCTATATGAATTAAAACTCTACCTGTCCTATGATGATCCCATTACTTATGAAGAAAAGGAGATATCGACAATTGCAGGAGTTAATGTGGGTGGAGAAACCGATTTTGATGTGGCTTTATCAGATAGTTCAGGTTCCGAAACATCTTTTAGTGTCGCAAATATAGGAAGCAATCCGGCATATTCCGTTTCCGTGATCGTGCCCCAACAGAATGGATGGCAGGTCAGCGGTTCAAACTCGGTGATAATTGGAAATCTTAACAAAGGTGATTATACTGTTGCCAGTTTCAATCTTATATCAACGCAACAAATGACCGACCTGCCGGACCAGAACTTAAAAAAAGTGGATGTCCAGGAGATAACAAGGCAACGTCCAACAATACAGGGATCGAATGGTCTTATGATCCAAATCGCTTATACCGATACTATTGGTGAGCGGAAAGTAATTGAAAAAGAGGTGGCTATCAATAGTCCTCAAGATATTGGTTCGGAAATGCCTTCGGGAAAAACCGGACGAATTCAGCAGAATGCTTTTGAAACATATAAATGGTATATTTTCGGGTTCATCATCCTGATAACAGGACTCGTGCTATATAGTAAGTACAGGAGGAGAAAGTTGATCGATCCACAATTTAAGATTAAGGATCTTTTCCAAAAAACTCAATAAAAATAGTGGACGATAGCAATGAAATTGAGCAAATGCCTGAAACACGCTTTGAATATGGTGCTTCACAGCAAGCTACGGAGCTGGCTGACCATTCTCGGAATTGTTATTGGTGTGGCATCAGTCATAGCAATAGTCTCCCTGGGAGAAGGCCTGGAACAATCATTGACCGAACAACTGGGTGACCTGGGAGGGGATATTATTACCATTACTCCTGGTTTTTCCAGGGGTGGAGATATACGGAGTGGCGGAGATATACGGTTCGCACCGGAAGGGACAGGTGCCCAGGCTACTGATGAAGAGACAGTACTTGACAGAACGGATGTCCAGGCACTGCGAGGTTTACCTGATATAGAACTTATCGATACCCAGATCAGGGGAAATGTAGACGTATCTTATCTTGGAAAAAGCGGATCTGTCAGCCTTACAGGAGTTGACCAGAAGGTATGGTCCCTAATCACAACAAATGAAATACGTGAAGGCAGGATGCTTAATTCTGCTGACCAGAATGTCATTGTAATAGGCGGAGGGTTGGCAGATAGCTTTTTTGACCAGCCTTTAGGTATCAATAAAGTGATCACCATAGAAGATAGTGCTTTTCGGATAGTTGGAATATTGGATGATGGGAGCAACAGCATCGTTATGCCTATCCAGATGGCATACCAATTGCTGGATGATAAAGAAAAGGATGTCTATGATTCCCTTGTTGTGAAGATCAGGGACGAGGATAACCTTGATGCGGCTATTGAGAAGATCGAGAACAAATTGATGATCACCAGGCATGTTACTGAAACAGACCGGGACTTCAGTGTATCTTCCGGTCAGCAGATGAATAAAATGAGGTCAGAGATGCTGGGTTCCATGAGTGCATTCTTAACCGCTATTGCGGCTGTTTCACTTCTGGTTGGTTCGGTCGGAATTTCGAATACTATGTTCACATCAGTTTTGGAGAAGACTAAAGAAATTGGAATAATGAAGGCAATAGGGGCCAGAAATAAGGATATTCTGGCTATATTCCTTTTTAATGCGGGACTTATCGGGCTTGCCGGCGGAATTGTCGGAGTTATTTTAGGGATTATTCTATCGGGAGTAATGCCATATTTGATGAGCGATATTCCTCTGGCCCGGGGAGGGACGTATGTCTCAGTTGATATTATTTTAATTGCCCTTTCAGTATCGGTTTTGGTAGGTATTATCGCCGGGTTCGTTCCGGCATACCAGGGATCAAAATTAAGGCCGGTAGATGCATTGAGATATGAGTAATATCTTTGTACCCTTTCAATTAATAAATAAATTTCTTTTTTACAACTCGTAAAAGGATTATTAATAAAACACCAAAACATAATATATAATCATTACAATTAATCACAATCTTTATATATCATTAACATCAATGATAGTTCGGTGATTCAAATGGACGAAAAAGTCAAACCAGAACTTGTATTGACGCGGAAGGTGTGCGATTCGTGCGGAGAGAAGAAATTCGAACTTACTCCAGAGATACAGGTACTGGATAAATACATCTGTTTGGATTGTCTCACTTGAAATTTCTGGCATTCTCTCATTTTTTCCCTCCATCCCCTCCTTTTTTTTTCTATCTCCCCTTTTCTCCTTTTTTTCCATCTGACATTATGACTGTAAGTCACGGGTCTGCATGCCTGCTTAAATCTTAATAAATATACCCTGCAGCTCTGCTGTGGTTAGGTGTGCCGTCGCAACTTTTGACTGAAGATAATTTATAACATTATGTACAATTGAAAAAATCAACTAATATACAGTCCCCTCGTTTATCGGAGTTCGGTAAATATTTCCAGAATAATGCACTTTATCCTGCATGGACTTTCCACCAATGCAATACGACATCCAAAAACCGTCATTAGTATATTAGCTATTGCTGTGTTCATTTCCCTGTTCTTTATATCCCAGGTACAGATGGTCACCAGTTCTGAAACATTCTTCCCTGAGGACAGTGTTGTATATAACGATTTCAAGGCCTACCAGAAAGACTTCGGCACCGACACTGTTTTTGTGATGGTCAGGACCGAGGACGTGCTTGAACCCTATGTTTTCGATTACCTTACCAGGCTGGAGAGGCAATTACAAGGACTGGATTATGTCATCTCTACAAGTTCCGCTGCCGGCAGGGTGACAGATAAAGAAGCTTCAAGCCAGGAAGCACTGCAGGCAGCCTACGACAGCGGTCGCATGGATGGCCTGGTACCCAGGCGAGACACCGCCCTCATCATTGTCCAGGTGCCTGAACTCGAACAGCCGGGGGCCATTGCCGTTGATATGGAAAAAGCCATTGATTTCGTTGAGCGGCCCCCAGGTGTGGCAGTGGAAGCCTCGGGCGGGCCCATGCTTGACTACCAGCTTGGGATGATAATGGGCATGAGCATGGGCATGATGTTCGGTGTGGCACTAATATTAATGATAACAATATTGTACATATTTTTCAGGACCGTTGTCAAGGGACGGTGTCTGCCGTTCTTGCCCCTCCTGGCAGTCACCATTGCACTGGCCATGGCTTTCGGTCTCATGGGGGTGCTGGAAGTACCCATGTCCATGATCCTGACAGGTTTTTTAAGCGTATTGATAGGACTGGGTATCGATTACGGCATCCAGGTCATGACCCGGTATGAAGAAGAACGCTCAAAAGGGCTGGGTGTGGATGAGGCCATTGAGGTCTCCATCACCCGCATGGGTAAGGCAGTGGGACTTGCCATTGTCACCACCCTCGTTGGATTTAGCAGTTTGTATTTCGCCAATATTCCTGACCTGGAGTATTTCGGCATGGCCGTATCCATCGGGCTTGTCCTGTCATATATTACTGCTATCTGGTTCATCCCTGCCGTCTTGAAACTGGTAGATAAAGGCAGTTCAGGGTACCAGAAACCTGCCCCTGGTATACTGGACAGAATCCTTGAACATACTGCCCGCAATTCTACAAAGCATCCAATATTCATCCTGCTGCTCGTTATCGGTGTGACCTTTTCAAGTGCAGCTATGTATCCAAAGGTGGATACTCTTACAGATTTCTACCAATATTTTCCCCAGGATATCCAGGCCATAAGGTTCATGGAGGAAATGCGTGACCTGACAGGCGGTACCGATACTATTTCCCTGGTAATAAGGTCTGACGATATAACCTCCGGGAAAACATTGCAGGAAATGCTTACCCTATCCGATTATTTGCAGGCGCATGAACCTGCTGTGATACATACAGGCAGTCTTGCCTCAGTTCTGTCAGACGGGGGCAGCCTGCCTGAAGACCAGGACATCCCGCACCTGATCGATGAAATGGACCCTGCCAGGAGGCGAAGGCTGGTAAATTATCCCTATGTTACCCTCGGGGTCATCGACCTGACCGTGGAACACCTGGACGGAAAAAGACTGGACGATAGCCTTAACAATATTCGCTCTTCTATCGAATTTGTACAACCGGATATGGATATTACCATAACAGGAGAACCTTTACTGAACAATGAGATCGGCCATACCATGACCGACGGCCAGATACGGATGACGCT
>JAUVLO010000098.1 GCA_030600695.1 Methanosarcinales archaeon
AAACTTGAGGAAAAGATCAGCGAACTTGAAGATACAAAGAACTTCCTTGATACGGTGCTTGATGATATGGGGGACGGTGTGATGGTGACTGACCCTGGTTTGAATGTCATCTACTGCAATAAGAGGATGCACGATATTTTAGAATGTGATATTCCTTTCGGCAGAATAACCCCTGATAAATACCATCTCCATTGTGCAATAGCAGATATGGCACATGCGTCACATAAGCCATTCGAAATCGAGCAGATCACCCGAAAGGACAATATAGTACATCTTGAAGGGATTGTATCTCCTGTAAAAAGTGAAAATGGTGACGTTATCTTCCACATCGGGGTGTTCCGCGATGTCACGGTACGAAACAAGGTACAGGAAAAGATTAAAAGGAAGAACCTTGAGATTGCCAGACTTTATGAATTGAATAAAGTGTTCAGTAACTGTGCAAATTCTGATGAACTGATAAAATGCGCTCTTGAGCAGATCGTTGACATAATGGAATTGGAAGGCGGAGTAGTATATTTAATTAATGAACAGAAAATCGAAATTAAATGGTCTGTGGGATTGCCGCCAAAGTTTGTGGAACTGTTACAACAGCAGTCTCTGGACAGTCCTGCTATGCAAAAGCTCCTTGACCCTGATAATCCTGTGATGATTTTACCGCTTTCTGCACATATCCCGGGACTGACCGGGTCTGAGCAGGAACATGTGGAGGAATCCATAATCACCATACAATTGAGGGTGAAAGGCAGTTTGATCGGTATGGTTGACCTGATGGCGTCCCCTTACAGGGACCTGGGTAGTGATGAGGTGTTGCTGCTTGAAAAGTTCGGGATGCAGTTCGCAACTACCTTTAACAATTTCCTGAAGTATGAAAAACTTAAGCAGGAAGTCAAGGATTACAAACGATCAGGGGGAAGAATCACTGGATAAAAGCGACGATCTTATTGAACAAAACATGCTATGCAGCACGTTTTTGTCATCTATGGGCCATGAACTGCGTTCGCCATTTACTTCCATACTGGGTTTTATAGATTTGATCTTGCAGGGTGAGACAGGTGAGATATCAAATGAACAACGAGAACAACTCACGATAGTCTATGAAAGTGCCCATGACCTGTTAGACCTTATAGATAATGTGATGGACATCAGCACGATCGAAGCAGGTAAGATCGAACTTGTTCCAAAGACGTTTTTGCTGGATGATGTGATAAAGGAGGTAATATCTGAATTAGAAGGTGCAGTGATGGAGAAGGGGCTGCAATGCAAGGCAGACATTCCACCAGGTATCCGGATGTTCCAGGACAAACAAAGGTTCGCCCAGGTTTTAACTAACCTTGTCAGTAATTCGATCAAGTTTACAAACTCCGGAACTATTGAAATAACAGGCAATAAGGTTGGGAATGATATCCAGGTCAGCGTTAAAGACATAGGTATTGGCATTAAAGAAGAAGATATTCCCAGGTTATTTCAACCATTTCCACAGATAGATTCAAAGTTGGAAAGTAAACCAAGAGGTACCGGTCTTGGACTGTGCCTGTGTGAGAAAGTTGTTAACCTTATGCAAGGCAGGATATGGGCTGAAAGTGAGTTTGGAAAAGGAAGTGTATTTACTTTCAATGTACCGATGGAATATGGGAAAGTGGAAAGTAAATAAGAAACCTTTTTTCCAAACTCCCAGACATTTGATAGTTTCCTCTCCAGTTCGTTTCATTCCCACCTGTGGTACAACCCATGCTCCACATCCAGCAGGTCAAGCACCCTACCCACAACAAAATCAATCATCTCATCTACAGACTTCGGTTTTGGATATAATCCCGGGCATGCAGGCAGTACAGCAGCCCCGGCCCGCCTGACCCTTACCATATTCTCAAGGTCAATAAGGCTCAGCGGCGTCTCCCTGGGAACAAGCACAAGCCTGCGGTCCTCTTTCAGGCAGATATCGGCTGCCCGCCCGATAAGTGTATCAGAAAAACCGTTTGCAATTCCTGCAAGGGTCTTCATGCTGCACGGTACAACCACCATTCCTGCGGTCTTGTGTGAACCGCTGGCAACGGGTGCAGTGAACTCCCGCTCATTCCATAAGTGGTCTGCCATGGCCTCCACATCGGTAATTGAATAA
The DNA here is from genome assembly GCA_030600695.1 of Methanosarcinales archaeon. GTDB lineage: Archaea > Halobacteriota > Methanosarcinia > Methanosarcinales > Methanocomedenaceae > Methanocomedens_A. The sequence goes on from JAUVLO010000098.1 coordinate 2,117, forward strand.
TCGGTCTCTATCCCGATGATCTGCTTTGCATGTCCGGACACTATCAGGTGAACTACAATATCCGGATTTTCTTTCAGCACCTCAAGCAGCCGTATGCCGTATATGACACCGGATGCCCCTGATATACCCACTACCAGCTCGCGTTTCATTGTTCACATAAACGAACCGATTACTTGAATAGTTTTTGTATTGTGTATAGCGGCTGTGCCATCATCTACCGGGGTCCCGGAGCGGCAGCACTATACTTTTTAACACTCCCCGGTTCAACACTCTCAATTTTAACTACTGTTTAATCATTTTAATGAATCATTGTCAATAAATAAGTATTTGTATACCTGATTATATATAACTAATGATATGGCTAATGGTCTTGGTAGATTAAAAAAAACATTTGATACAGTTCTTTATTCGGGGTATGAATACCTGCTCACCCAGGAAATAAAAGAGTTCAGGGTTCCCGGACATATAGCCATAATCATGGACGGGAACCGCAGGTATGCCAGAAAGCTGGGCATGACCGTCTGGCAGGGCCATAACCTGGGTGCCAACACAACCGAAAACGTCCTTGACTGGTGCTATGAACTGGGTGTGAAGCAAATAACAGTCTATGCCTTCTCCACAGAGAACCAGAACCGCTCAGACCAGGAAAAGCAAAAAATCTTCGAACTCATTGGTCTCAAGCTTGAGAAACTAATGCAGGATGAGCGTACCCATGAGAGAAGGATGCGGGTCAGGATACTGGGTAATATTGACCTGTTGCCTGCCGGATTAAAGGAAACAGCAAGGCAGGCCGAGACCATTACAAGGAATTACGATAATATATACCTGAACATTGCCATGGCCTATGGAGGCCGCCAGGAGATCGTGGATACCGCAAGAGTGCTCGCCCGAAAGGTAAAAAGCGGCCAGCTGGAAGTGTCTGATATTGACGAGGATATCATCTCATCCCACCTGTATCCCTCCACCAGCCTGGCAGTTCCCGATGTTGACCTGATCATCAGGACCGGTGGCGATGAGAGGATGTCCAATTTCCTGCCCTGGCAGGCCAACGGCAATGAATGTGCTGCTTATTTCTGTGTGCCCTACTGGCCCGAGTTCAGGAAGATAGATTTCCTGCGTTCCATAAGAACCTTCCAGACAAGGGAATATGAGTGGCAGAAGAATACAGTGCAGCGAATTGTCAGGCTCCTGGGACACACAGGTCAGGTAGAGGTTGAGCAGGTTATCCGCATGAGCATGAGGGCAGGGGATATCACGACCGAGGAAGTACTGGCCATCCTGAAAGACCTGTCAGGCAACAAGGAAATGAAAGATGTTGCCTTGGTCTGGTAATTTTCTCCTGACATTTTAACGAAACTTTAATAATAAGTATACACATCCTTCTGGACAATGGACATTGAAGGTTATGCAAAGCGGGCATTGTTGTCGGGTGAGAATGAGGGCCAGATAGAAGAGAGGCTGACCCGGCGGATACTTGAGATCAAGGGCGATAAGGTAACCGAACACCATGCAAGGGAACTTGCCCATGCTGTCATGGTGGAAGCCGGTGCTACCCTAAAGCCTGAGGGCGAGATATTTGAACCTGTCACATCAGGCATTACCATGGGACAGTTCGGCGTGGGCAGCCGGGGTGCAGGGGATTTCTATACCCATGAGCAGATAGCCCGGGTGATAGGCAAAACAACAGCCGAAGTGGATTCCACACATCTTGATGATTCAGGCGTGGTCAGGGCAGGCAGCGGCGAGTACCTTGTACTGACAGTGGACGGCACCCACAGCAGGCTAAGTGATTACCCCTTCCTGGCAGGATTCCATGTGGCCAGGGCGGCCCTGCGTGATATCTATGCAATGGGGGCCAGGCCGCTGGCCATGCTGTCCGACATACACGTGGCAGATGACGGGGATGTGGGCAGGATATTCGACCACATTGCAGGTATTACGGCAGTGGCCGAACTGACAGGCGTGCCGCTGATAACTGGCAGCACCCTGCGCATCGGCGGGGATATGGTCATAGGGGAGCGCATGACCGGCTGTGTGGGTGCAGTAGGTATTACCGGGACCATCTCTGCCAGGATATTAGCAGAGCCCGGCGACCTGATACTGATGACAGAAGGGGCGGGAGGCGGCACTATCTCCACCACGGCCCTGTATTATGATAGACATGATATTGTGGATGAGACCATCAATATCAAGTTCATCGAGGCATGTGAGGCCATCATAGAAGCGGGACTGCTGGAACGTATCCATGCCATGACCGATGTGACGAACGGCGGCGTGCGGGGTGATGCAAAGGAGATTTCCCGGACCGCGGGTGTGGAACTTGTGTTTAAGGAAGACCGTATCCGGCCGCTGGTAAACAATTCAGTGCTGTCTATGCTGGAAGAACTAAAGATCGATTACCTGGGTGTATCCCTGGATGCGCTTCTCATCATTGCACCGCCCGGTGCTGCTGATGACATCATCGGGGTACTCGGGTCAAAGGACATTGCAGCAGATGTGATAGGAGAGGTCGTGGAGGGTTCAGGTGCTAAAATCGAGATCAATGGCGAGATTGTGGACTTTTCCCCCAGGTTCAGGGAGTCTGCATACACACCGATAAAAAAACTGGTGGGTGAGGATGAGCCCATGAACTTTAAACAAATGTGTGACAAGATTGATAATGCTGCCCTGGCAGCTATTGATAAGAAGCGCCGGATCGTTGAAAGATTGAAGCAATAGTAGTCAAGAAAATGCTCATTTCGTTCGCATTTTTTAAGCATGCAGGAAAGTATATACTTTCCTATAGGTTAAGAAATTATTAATAGTGGGTAGAATAAACCATATAAAGGTGATAGGCTCATGAATTGGAAAACAATCATTGTCATTTTCATTTCTCTTTTAATATTTGTACCGTTTATCGTATCTGCAAACCTGGCTCCCGAGGCTGACTGGACAGTGAGCCTGGGTGGGAACCGCCAGGAAATTATTTATGATATTATCCAGACATCCGATGGCGGTTATATCGCTGCCGGAATGACTGCTTCCAAAAGTTCCAGTGATGATGTGTACGTGGTAAAGCTCAATCAAACAGGTGGGGTGGAATGGGAAAATAATTACGGAGATATAAAAAAGGATTACGCAAAATCCATACGACAGACCTCAGACGGGGGATACATAATTGGGGGAGGGACCCGGTCCTTCAATGTGGGTGTAATTGATTATTATATTATTAAGCTGGATCCTTCGGGTGGGGTCCAGTGGGAAAAGACGTATGGCGGCAGCCAGACCGATATGTGTGAAGCTATAATCCAGACAAAGGACGGGGGTTATATGGCGGCAGGCCAGTCATGGGAGAATATCCTGGAAGGGAATGTGTATCTTATCAAACTGGATCCCAACGGCAATAAGGAATGGGATAAAACCATCGGCGGCGGCCTGGAGGACGGGGCGTACGATATCCAGCAGACTCCAGATCGTGGATATATCGTTGCAGGACATACACGTTCGATTGATGGCAGCTACAAGGTGTATATTGTAAAAACTGATTCCGACGGAAATGTGGAATGGAGCAGGGATTTCGGCGGCGGTACTGACAACAAGGCTTTTTCGCTTGAACAGTACAGGGACGGATATGTTGCTGCCGGATATACAAAATCACATGGTGAATCATCTGACGTTTATGTGGTGAAAGTTGACCTGGACGGAAATCTGGTATGGGAGAAAACCTTTGGAGGAAGGGGTACAGAAGAGGTGGCTCAATCCATCGGTAAGACATCTGATGGTGGATATATACTGGCGGGCAAGACCAACCAGTACACATATGGTTCCTATGATATGTATCTCCTGAAACTTGACAGTAATGGTAATGAGCAGTGGAGCCAGGTATTTGGCGGCGAGAATGACGATTTTGGATATTGTGCCATCCAGAATTCCAAAGGCGGGTTCACTGTTGCAGGCCAGACCAAATCTACCAGGTTCGGTTCTTCCGGGTCCGGTGGTGATGTATTTATAATTAAGACAAAGGACCCGTTGGGTGGCAAGACATCTTCTGGTACCAGCGGACCCGGGGATATCCCTGAATATGGCTCGCCCTCACCTGGTGTTGTGTTTGGTTTCTTGATGCTGGTCACGGCAGGGCTGCTTATTCGAAGGCGGTCGTGACCGGACCTGCCCACTTATTTGTTTTCATTCTGGTATATACCGCTATAGCCTTCGCTAACATCACTACTGAGCCTGAAAAAGATTAGCTGTACCACCCTGGCATCTCTCTTGAGCCTGAAACCCGCAGGGTTGTGCACCACCAGCAGGCTCTCGCTGCGCCCGCTGTACCCGGCATCCCACACAGCGGTCTCCAGCGCTACACCGCAGCGCAGCAGGCTTGAGCGGGCCCTGGCAATGGCAGCCAGGCCATCGGGTATGTTCACTACTTCGTTGTAGATGATCTTGTATATGCCAGGTCCAAGGTGCAGCCAACCGTCGCCGTCGAACTCTAGAGGTTCTGTGTCTGGCAACTGCCGCTCGCTGTTGTCAAAGGCTACCGAGCCAGGGCCTTGCAGGCTGTGGACACTTTGCAGGGTCATTTCAACGCCGTTGGGCTGGGTCTGGACGGCGGGGTCTATCATTTGTTCCACCAGGGGCAGGTTGGTGTTAAGTGCTGTTGTAAGTTCTTGTTTTGAGAGCATTGTCATAGGTAAACCTCGGAAGGTA
>JAUVLO010000131.1 GCA_030600695.1 Methanosarcinales archaeon
TTACGGAATTGGCAATTCCACTTGATGGAACTGTTGAGAAAAGTGTGGCAAATATGACTGATGAATTATGGGATATTTTGAGTCTGATGGGGAAAGAATGCGAAAAATACTATGTTTGATGAAAGACGTGCGGAAAGTGCGATTTATTTGTAGGGTTATGAATAATCTACCGGGGATATTAAATAAGTTGGTTTTCTTGCAATGATTGTACATATATGACCGCAGATGGGGTGCAGGGGTGGCGGGTATTCTCAGTCCTGGCTCCTGACGACACTATATCATTTTCCAGTTATTTTTTAGATACAGTTTCGGTTGCCTCATCTGTGTATATCGAATTGTTGCCGCCGCCCCGGCATCTGCACTATACCCTGCCACCGCAGCCCGTCAGGGCGGCAGGGTGGCAGCCAACCTTGTAGATTCGTGCGAGGTTTGAACCGCAGATATTGTTGGGTGCTGTCGGCGGTGGCCATGGCTGTTGAAATATATAATCCATGTAATAATGCACCGCAAAGCACGCAAAGGACGCAAAGCCAAACTAACAGAATCCTTTGCGATGAAACCAAAAGGCAGCAAACCATTAATCTGTGTAAATCCGTGTAAATCTGTGTCTCATAAATAATGAATTTCACCCCCTGCCGTTCATCCACTCTCCCGCCACACGAAATGTATAAAGGGTTGTGCTGGTAAGGCTGCATAAAGACAATATGTTTTTTGGAATATCAATATCAATTAAGGAATAACGAGCAATGAAGTTAAATTATATTAAGATAAAATATAATCCAACCCAACTGGAGGCTAATATGAGGACCTTCCTGATTTCCATTCAAAAAGAAGAAAAATTCTTTGTTGCAAGATGTCCGGAACTTGGAGTAACATCTCAAGGTGAAAGCCTTGAAGACGCACAAGCAAATATCAAAGAAGCAATAGAACTCTATATTGAAAGTTTTGGCACAGAAAACCTGGCAAGCGAAATGTCAAGACCATACTGGACCACAGTGGAAGTTGCACATGCCTAAACTACCAGTCCTATCTGGAAAAAAACTTGTGTCAGCGCTGAAAAAAGCAGGTTTTATCGAAGTACGTCAAAGAGGGAGTCATGTTTCAATGCAGAGAATTACTTCTGGTATAACCTATAAAACAGTGGTTCCTCTACACAAAGAACTTGCAAAAGGAACATTACTTGACATTCTTCATCAAACCGGGTTGAGTAAAGACGACCTGGAAAAACTGCTCAAGTGAAAAAACAAATACACGCCCCCCTTCTTTACCACTTCACCAGCCCCCATTCTTTCTTACGCTCTCCCGCAGCCGGACTTGTTGCGCTGGAGAGGCGGCAGGGGATGGGGATGTGGGGGCGGGTATTCTTGGCCCGGGCTCCTGGCGACACTATATCATTTTCCAGTTGTTTTTCAGATACAGTTTCGGTTGCATCGTCTGTGTATATCGAATTGTTGCCGCTGCCCCGGCATCTGCACTATACCCTGCCACCGCAGCCCGCCAGGGCGGCAGGGTGGCAGCCAGCCGTGTGGATTCGAGCGAGTTTAGAACCGCAGATAAACGCTGATGAACGCAGATATTGTAGCTAAAATTTAATTATATTCTAATTTATACCACATAATCAAAATTAAAATCCATACCAACCGTTATCTGCGTTCATCTGCGTTTATCTGCGGTTAAAAATAAAATTAAAATAATTCCTGCCTGCTTCCTGTCTGCATATGCGCTGAGCATGGGTTGGGAGTGATGTGTGCGGACGGTGGCCTCGGTTGTTGGTGGGTGCTGCCGACGGCGGGCATTCACATACCCCCCTTTGGCTTTCCATTTCCTGCCGCCACCACGGCACTCCGGCGTCCTCTCCCTCACCAAATTGTAATATTACTTTCACCCCGCTTGGCTGCATTTTATATCAGACTTAGGCAATATTAGAGATACTACAATATTAGAGATCACTACTAACAGCACCCATCATCAATATAATCAGCAATTTACGGTATGAATATGCACCAGACACTCCAGAAATACTTTGGCTATACAAAATTCCGCCCGCACCAGGAAGACATTATCAGGGATGTACTCGATAAAAAAGACACATTCGTGTTAATGCCGACCGGCGGCGGGAAATCGTTATGTTACCAGCTTCCTGCACTCCTGATGGATGGCCTGACCGTGGTCATATCACCTCTCATCTCGCTAATGAAGGACCAGGTGGACAGTTTAAGATCAAATGGCATAGCAGCCGCATATCTCAACAGCACCCAGTCCTTCACAGAAGCTGAAAAAATTACGACTGCGATCCTGGATGGACGGATCAAGATCCTTTATATGGCACCCGAGCGCCTTTTAATGTCCCAGTCAATTAAATTACTGGAGGATGCAAAGGTCAGCCTGTTCGCAGTCGATGAGGCACACTGCATCTCTGAATGGGGGCATGATTTCAGGCCTGAATACAGGAGGATCAGGACATTGAGGTCAAAGTTCCCACACGTTCCCATAATTGCCCTGACAGCAACAGCCACTGGAAAAGTACAGGAGGACATCACAGGCCAGCTAAACCTGGCTGGCTGCAATACCTATATGGCAAGCTTTGACCGCCCCAACCTTCTCTACCAGGTCTGGCCCAAGCAGAATGCGTACAATAAATTACTCGGGTATCTGGGAAAGTGCAGGGGCAATTCCGGTATAATCTATTGCCAGAGCAGGAATACCGTGGATTCACTAACAAAAAAGCTCCAACGAAGCGCGTTCAGGGCCCTGCCATACCATGCCGGCCTGTCCGATATCCAGCGGGCCAGGAACCAGGAAAGTTTCATAAAGGACGATACCGACATCATTGTTGCAACTATTGCCTTCGGAATGGGGATAGACAAACCCAATGTGCGTTTTGTCATACATTATGACCTGCCAAAGAACCTTGAAGGCTACTACCAGGAAACCGGGAGGGGGGGACGGGATGGATTGGCTTGTGACTGCATCCTGTTCTTTAGCCATGGGGACCGTTATAAGATAGAGTATTTCATCAACAAGAAGAACAGCAAAAAAGAGCAGGACATTGCACTGGCCCAGCTCAGGGCAATGACAGATTACTGCGAGAGCAGTACCTGCCGTCGTGGGGTATTGCTAAGTTATTTTGGTGAGGATATGGGTGTAAAAAATTGTGGTAAGTGTGATGTCTGTATATCACCCAGGGAAACAGTTGACGGCACCGGAGCCGCACAAAAGCTTCTGGCATGTGTGGAAGAACTTGACCAGCGCTTCGGAATGAATCATGTGATCGATGTCCTGATCGGCTCAAAGAATAAGAAAATAACTACAAAACGCCATAACCTTCTGAAAAGTCATGGAGCAGGGCGCGATTATTCCAAAGCACAGTGGCAGGCCATTGCCAGGGAAATGATACAGCAGGGGGTGTTACGTGTTGAGGGTATCAGGTATCCGTTACTGACCCTGAACCAGGATAGCAGGGAAATACTGGATGGAACCCAGGCGGTCAGCTTAGTAAAACCGACAGAAGAGAGGCAGATAATACGCCAGCAAAATAATATTCCTGCCGAAACCGGATTATTCGACAGGTTAAAACGGCTCAGGAAAACACTGGCTGACAAAAAGAACCTGCCGCCATATATCATATTTTCAGATACGAGCCTGGAACAGATGGCTTTAAACCTACCCCGGACACACCAGGAATTCCTGGACATAACAGGTGTGGGAGAGAATAAGTTGATAAAATATGGTGATGCATTTTTAGCCGAGATCGCAGAACATACTCCAGGAAAGCCTGCGCAAAGCCCGAAATTGCCAGGGGCAGTGCAGGGTGGGCTATCTCCCACGCAGCAGGAAACTCTTGACCTTTACAGGCAGGGCCTTACAATCCAGCAGATCGCCAACACCAGGAACCTTTCTGCCAGTACCATTATCACCCATATAGAGAAACTGATCCTGGCAGGCGAGATCGATTCTATAGATGAGTGGGTAGATACACACAAGCAGCAGGCTATCCAGAAGGCAATATCAGATGTTGGGGCCGATTACCTGTCCCCTATCAAGGAGAAATTGGGCGATGATTGTCTGTATAATGAGATTAAACTAGTGCGGGCTGCTGTAATGGCGGCCGCATGCCAAGTTTAGGTTACTGAAGTCTTAATTCCATTGGTCATCGGTTAAGGAGTTTGACAGAGTTGGCACGTATTATTTTCCAAAAGACCAATGATTTCATACGATTCTCCAATTTAATTTAAATCGAACACGGATGACACGGATTTGACGGATTTTCACGGATTTATTTATTATCCGTGCACATCCGTGTCATCCGT
>JAUVLO010000138.1 GCA_030600695.1 Methanosarcinales archaeon
TAACACAATAATAGATACAATAAAAGAAAGAGGATAAGCTATGGACAGTAATGATCCAATATATGAAGAGTCTTTAAAAGTACACGAACTGTATCGCGGTGTACTTGAAGTTGCCAGTAAAGTGTCACTGGATGATGTGCATGACCTGAGCATCGATTATACTCCAGGCGTAGCTGAACCCTGCCGGGTCATCAGGGCAGACCCGGATATGGTTTATAAATATACCAGTAAAGGTAATTTTGTTGCAGTGGTTACAGACGGCTCTGCTGTACTGGGGCTGGGAGACATCGGGGCCGCAGCCGCCATGCCTGTAATGGAAGGCAAGTCCATTTTGTTCAAAAACCTGGGCGGTATTGATGCTTTCCCCATATGCCTGGATACAAAGGATACCGAAGAGATCATAAAAACCGTAAAGCACATAGCGCCAACCTTTGGCGGCATCAACCTGGAGGATATTAGTGCACCCCGTTGTTTCGAGATCGAAGAGAAGCTGCGGCATGAACTGGATATACCAGTGTTCCATGACGACCAGCACGGCACTGCGGTTGTGGTCTATGCCGGTTTGATCAATGCACTGAAAATTGTGGGTAAGGATATCAGTAATATCAGGGTAGTAATCAGTGGAGCCGGTGCAGCAGGTGCCGCAATTGCACTCATGCTTATACGGGCAGGTGTACGTGACCTGGTGATATGTGACAGCAGGGGCATACTTTCCCAGTCACGCAGGGAAGGTATGAACTCTGTGAAATTCATGCTGGCTGGCCTGACCAATATCAGGGGGTTGATGGGTGGACTGGAAATAGCTATGCAAGGAGCCGACGTGTTCATCGGTGTATCTGTAAGTGGAATTGTTTCTAAGGATATGGTGCGCAGTATGGCTGCGGACCCCATCGTATTCGCCATGGCAAACCCTGTTCCTGAGATCATGCCAGAGGATGCAGTGGATGCCGGTGCCAGTGTGGTGGCCACAGGCCGCTCTGACTATCCCAACCAGGTGAACAACGTGCTTGGGTTCCCTGGCATCTTCAGGGGTGCGCTGGATACAAGGGCTACAGATATCAATATCGAGATGAAGATGGCCGCAGCCAGGGCGCTGGCAGGTATCATTGAAGATGAAGAACTGGATGACAAGCACATCCTGCCCGGACCGCTTGATAAACGAGTAGTACCTGTTATTGCGGCGGCAGTGGCTGAGGCGGCAGTGCGAAGCGGGGCTGCAAGAGTTACACCACATCCCGACGAAGTGGCCAGGCATGCCAGGGAGATGGTGCAGCATAGTAAATCGCACAACAAATAAATTGATCCAATATCCGGCAGTACAGGGGTGTTTTTGTTGATGGCAGCAGATAAACATCAGCAGCATCAAAACCTATAAACTTTATAGACTATATAGAATAAAAAATCCGTATAATATTATTTTCGATCAGGAGGATTCAATTTGACAAAAATTACAGTCGTAGGTGCCGGATTCGTAGGAGCCACCACAGTCCAGCGTATCGCAGAGAAAGAACTGGGCGATGTGGTGATGATAGACATTATCGAAGACATGCCACAGGGTAAGGCACTGGACCTGATGGAATCGGCACCCATTGAAGGTTTTGATGTGAATGTGGTAGGGACCAACGATTACAAGGACATGCAGGATTCCGATGTTGTTGTAACAACAGCCGGAATTGCCAGAAAGCCGGGAATGACCAGGGACGATCTGGTAAAGACCAACAGTAATATAGTAGGCGAGATCAGCGAGAACATCAAGAAATATGCACCAGACTCCATTGTTATTGTAGTTACCAATCCTCTTGATATAATGACCTATGTAGCCCTCAAGAAGACGGGTTTCCACCCCGGCAGAGTGATCGGCATGAGCGGGGTACTGGACTCTGCCAGGTTCGCCACCTTTGTGGCTATGGAACTGGGCTGTTCTGCCAGGGACGTTGATGCCATGGTACTTGGCGGACACGGGGACTTAATGGTACCGCTGCCCAGGCACACTACAGTGTCAGGTGTACCCATCACTGAACTTATGGACGAAGCTGCTATTGACAGGCTGGTGCAGCGTACAATCAACGGTGGTGCCGAGATCGTAGAACTGCTAAAGACCGGCAGTGCGTTCTTTGCGCCCTCGGCAGCCATCACCTTAATGGTGGAATCCATTGTGCGGGACCAGAAACGCATCCTGCCCGCCGCAGCCTATGTGTACGGGCAGTACGGCCATGAGGACATATACCTGGGCGTGCCTGTGAAACTGGGACGGATGGGTGTGGAAGCGGTAATAGAATTAGACCTTACCGAACCTGAACAAGAGATGCTGGCCCGGTCGGCAGAGGCTCTAAAAGAAACTATTTCAACACTGGACTTATGACTGCATTGAAAAGCCAGCTAGTAGCAGATGCTGTAGAAGAGATGATCAAGCAGGCAGAGACCAGACTGCCTCCGGATGTAGTGGCGGCCCTACTGGGTGCCAGGGATGCAGAAACCGACAAAACTGCCACGGCCCAGCTTGATGCCATCCTGGAGAACATATCTATTGCAGATGAGAAGGCCATCCCAATGTGCCAGGATACGGGAATCCTGGTGTTCTTTGTCGAAATTGGCAGGGACGCCCGCATTGTTTTAGACCTGGACTGGGCCATCCGGCAGGGTGTGAAGCAGGCGACTAACAGCGTGCCCTTGCGTCCCAATGCAGTGGAGCCCCTGACCCGGCAGAACTCAGGTGACAATACAGGGGATGGCCTGCCTGATATCAATTATTCCTTTAAGGACGGCACTACAATCACTATCACAGTAGCCCCGAAAGGAGCGGGCTCAGAGAATATGAGTGCCTTCAGGATGCTGAAGCCATCACAGGTGGGTAGTGTCAAAGACTTCGTGGTCGAGACTGTGCAGAAGGCCGGGGGTATGCCGTGTCCGCCCATCATAGTGGGTGTGGGTATTGGCGGCAGTTTCGATAAGTCTGCCAGGCTGGCAAAGCGCTCGTTATTGCGGGAACTGGGACACATGGACGGGTATGAACAGGAACTGCTGGAAGCAATCAATTTGCTGGGTATCGGTCCCATGGGACTGGGCGGCAGGACCACTGCACTGGCTGTGCATGTGGAGAAAGCTCACTGCCATACCGCCTCGCTGCCTGTGGCAGTGAATATCCAGTGCTGGGCCAACCGGCATGCATCAGTGACCCTGGAGGCAGGACATGACCTGACTCATCTGGATGAACAGTACAAGACCAGGTATCACCCGACTGAACCGCACATGGCCAGGCATCATCCAACTGGACAGCGCATGATCAGGTATCACCTGGACGAACAGCACATGGTCAGGCATCACCTGGCCGAAGATTACACGAACAAGCATCACTTGACTGAACAGCATATGACCGGGCAGGATGTGCCCCATCACCTGACCACACCCCTTGGCAGGGATGATATTATGGATTTGCAGGCCGGTGACATAGTTTACCTATCAGGCACTATCTATACGGCAAGGGATGAAGCACACTTGCGGATCCTGGAACTGACTGACGAGGGTAAGCCGCTGCCATTTGACCTGGACGGTGCTGTCCTTTATCACTGCGGGCCGCTGATGCAGAAGGATGAAGGGGGGTGGAGGACTGTTGCAGCAGGACCCACTACCAGTGCCAGGATGACTGACATGACGCCCCAGGTGCTTGATAATTATAATGTCAGGGCCATCATTGGTAAGGGCGGCATGAAAAACATTGCACCGGTCCTGGAGGACAGATGCGTGTACCTGGCATATACGGGTGGGTGTGCGGCCCTGGCTGTGGATATGATTAGGGATGTGAAGGATGTGCACTGGCTGGATCTGGGGATGCCTGAGGCTGTGTGGGTGCTGGAGGTTGAGAATTTCGGGCCGCTGGTTGTGGGAGTGGATGCAAAGGGCAGGGACCTCTATGAAGAGGTACTTGCCCT
>JAUVLO010000114.1 GCA_030600695.1 Methanosarcinales archaeon
TGCCAATCATGGAAGGTATTTGTGATCTGCTGCGTATCTTCATCCTTAAAATCCCGCAGTACACGATCTTTCATATAACCCAAATTGCGAGCGTCGATAAACAACACTTCACCACGCCTGTCTCTTTTACCGTCCTTTGCACTTTTATCCTTGGTCAAAAACCAGATACAAGCAGGAATTTGGGTATTGGTGAACAATTGCCCGGGCAGCGCCACCATACACTCTACCAAGTCCTCCTCGACCAGGGTTCTGCGGATTTCGCCTTCGTTATTGGTATTACTGCTCATGGAACCGTTGGCCAATAACAGCGCCATACTGCCAGTAGGAGCAAGGTGGTGCAACATGTGCAACATCCAGGCAAAGTTGGCATTACCCTTTGGTGGGGTGAGGATGCGTTTTTCGCCGTTGGTGTTAATCGTCCAGCGTACATCGTCAGCCAGCTTTTCATGCCACCACTCCTTCATATTAAAAGGTGGGTTTGCCATGACAAAATCGGCACGCAGGTCGGGATGCTGGTCGTCTAAAAAACTATCTGCGTTCTTTTTTCCAAAATTAAAATCGATACCGCGAATGGCCATGTTCATAGCAGCGAGCTTCCATGTAGTTGGTTTTGATTCCTGCCCGTACACAGAGATTTGTTTTTTCTGCTCGGCGGCATCGTAGTGTTTTACTTTGGCGTGTTCTTCAATGAACTTGTCACTGGAAACAAAAAAGCCACCGCTACCCATGGCAGGATCGTACACGCGGCCTTTGTATGGCTCCAACATTTCTACTATCAAGGTAACAATGGATTTGGGCGTGTAATACTGGCCGCCCTGTTTGCCCTCGGCGAGAGCAAATTGACCTAAAAAGTATTCGTACACATGGCCGAGAATGTCTTTGGATTTTAGGTTGAGTTTTTCGCCCTTATACTCTGGATCATGAAATCTGGTGGTGCTGAATTCATTGACCAGACCAATGAGTTTGTCTGCATCCAACTGGTATTGGCTGATGCGGTTGAGAATACCTTTGAGTTTTGGGTTGGCTTTTTCGATCTCGTCAAAGGCGTTATCTATCAGCCATGACACCGAGCGCAGTTTAACATCTTCGCCATGTTCGTTTTGCCAGACCACGCTGTTGGTGGGAAGAGTGACTTTTTCTTTCAAAGTATTCCAGCGAGCGGTTTTGGGCACCCAGAATACGTTTTTTTCGGCGTAGTAATCATTAATTTCCAGTTCGGTTGCTATGGCTTGCTGGTAGTCCTCGTCGCTGTCGTAATCCTCACGGGGCAGGTAATATATGTTATCGTCATCATCTTTTTGGAACAGCTCGATTAGCTCTTTCTGGCGCTCTTCGAAAGCATCGGACACGTATTTGAGGAAGATCAGCCCTAACACCACATGTTTGTAGTTAGCAGCATCCAGGTTAGAGCGCAGTTTGTCGGCGGCCTTCCAGAGCTGGGCGTCGAGTTCGTTTAAAAATTGCTGTTCAATATTTTTCATTATTAGTAACTTCCATTATCCAAATTGTTAATCGCCTTGATAAAACGGTGCAATAGCCAGTTTATCAAAGCCTTATAGAATCAATGTGTTTTTTATCCATAAATGATACTTCGACCCCTAACAGTTCTTGTTTTTCAGCACCTTGAATTTGCTAAATTCTACTCAAGATTTTGGTATATTTTAATGCTTTTAAATAATCCTGTGTACTGATATTTTCTTTAAGATTGTCAATATTTGTCCGGATTTTATATCATAACCATAGTTTGACCGGACTTGGAAATTCGTCCAAATTTAACAAACTATCTTATAAATTTAAATATAGTTTTAATATAAAACATTTGCTAAAATTTATTTGGTATGTTTTTCAACAATTCAATTTTTTGCACTGATGCCTGTGCCCTTTCCATGCGATTCCGGTGTCCGGCGGTCCGGGGGTGCGAAGTGGATGTTATGTTGGTTCGCTGCCGGCGGCTGTTAAAATATATAATAAAAGAAATGCATGTGGCTGCCCCCCTACCCCTACCCCTGCCACCGCAGCCCGACAGGGCGGCAGGTGGCAGCCAACCTTGTGGATTAGTGTGAACTTTGAACCGCAGAGGACGCGGACTGCGCAGAGCGTTTTTAGCCTTCTCTGCGTACCTCTGCGAACTCAGCGGTTCGTATTGGACTGAACTGAACCCAGCCCCCGTCACCTCTTCGGCTCTTCCACTCTCCTTCCGCCCCTCTCTTCTTCACTCTGCCCGGTTGCCCCTCCCGCTCTACTTCCACCCGCCCTTGTGGTGTGAGGGCTGGCAGGCGCTTTTGTGGTGCCTTGTGGATGCATGGGTATCTGGCGGTTCGGGGGTGCAAAGTGGATGTTGTGTTCGTTGCTGCCGACGGCTGTTAAAATATATTATTTATGCCATACAATCCTTGAGTACACATACCGTTATTACTTTTCTCTGTGCTCTCTGTGGTTGATATCCACCAAACCCCAAAATAACTGATAAGTCCCACCAGGCCCCGGTTCTGTTCCTCAAAATTATTTTTAACCGCCAGTATCCCGAACAATTGCCAATGGATTTAACCTTAAGTCCACAAACATATACACACCCATGAAACGCACAGGAGTTACAAACCTGCCCCTGCACGGCGGGGCGGCACCCAGATGGCTGTTCAACAGGATGGTAAAACTGTCAGGCGGTATCTGCGATGCAATATTACTGGATTTCGGGCCGGATGAGATGCTAAGACGGCTGTCAGACCCTTACTGGTTCCAGGCGTTCTCATGTGTGCTCGGATTCGACTGGCACAGTTCCGGCACGACCACCACCACATGCGGTGCCCTGAAAATAGCACTGGACCCCCAGGAGCACGGCATCAAGGTATGCGGCGGGAAAGGCAGGACGTCCAGGAAGACGCTTGATGAAATAGAGCAGACTGCTGAAGTATTCAGTCTTTCAACCCCGGATATCGAGCAGCTCAAGTACGCAAGCAGGATGAGCGCAAAGGTCGATAACAGCCTGATACAGGATGATTACAGCCTGTACCACCACTGCATGGTATTTGACGAAAAAGGAGACTGGACCGTTATCCAGCAGGGCATGAACGATTCATATGCCAGGCGGTACCAGTGGTTATCAGAAGGAGTGAAAAGTTTTGTGGAAGAGCCGCATTCCGGCATAGCATCGGATGATATCAAATCCGATGTGCTGGATATGACAGCAAGGGAGAGTTATAAAACACAGGAAGTAAGCCTTGACCTGATACTGGACGGTCCCGAGCACCTGAGGCAGTATTTCGGTAAAAAGAACCAGACAAGGCTGGATGATTTCACTGGTAGCAGGTCAGATGATCTCACAGTTAGAAGGGTGGATGAACTTTCACTGCCGCCCCGTCATCATATCATAGATATGGATATCACAGAAAAGGGTATGAAGGTGCTAAAGGAAGCTTACGAACTCCAGCCCTCGTCCTACGAGGAACTTGTCTCGCTAAGGGGCATGGGGCCGCAAAAGATACGCGCACTGGCACTGGTTTCAGATCTTGTCTATGGCACACGGCCGAGCTGGCGCGACCCTGTGAAATACAGTTTTGCCCACGGCGGGAAGGATGGATTCCCGTATCCTGTGGACCGGGACACGTATGATAAGAGTATCAGCACCCTGAAGGATGCAGTGGAATCTGCCAGGCTGGGTGAAAAGGATAAACAGAATGCTATAAAAAGGCTGAGCCAGTTTATTTCAGATGAATGAACAGGGATTAGATGAATGAACATGGATGATATTTATTTGACAGACGATAAAGAGACCGAGGACCGGATAATAGAGATACGGCGCCGGTTGCACAGGATACCGGAGTTAAGTTTCCATGAGTTCAGGACACAGGAAGCAGTGATGGAGCTTCTGGAGAAGATAGGGCTTGAGGGAGAGTTTATTGCCAACACTGGTGTCATTGCCACAATACAGGGCAGCGGCCCAGGGAAATGCATCGCACTGCGTACGGACATGGACGGACTTGAGGTGGTCGAGGAGCCCACACAGTTTAACAGTGAATATATTTCACAGCACCCGGGTTTCATGCACGCCTGCGGGCACGATGCCCACATGGCAATGGTGCTGGGGGCTGCCATGCACCTTATACGACAAAAGGATAATTTCCCTGGTTCTGTCAAATTGATATTCCAGCCCGGTGAAGAGCAGCCCCCAGGGGGCGCACTTGATGTTATCAGGGACGGCGGCCTTGATGGTGTGGATGCAATTGTGGGGCTGCACGTTTTTAGCAACATTGATTCGGGTGAGATAAAGTTCAGGCCCGGGCCGTTTTTGGCCACATCCAATATCATGAAAATAAAGATCACAGGCAAGGGCGGGCATCATCTCAGCCCGGAGCTTGTCATAGACCCGATTGCAATCGTTGCCAGGTTCGTTGGCTGTATCTGTGATAGGATCAGGATGAAGATACCGCAAGACAGGTTCATTTTGGGTTTTGGCAAGATCGTGGGTGGTTCCCAGTTCAACAGGACACCTGATGATGTGGAGGTAATGGGCAGTTTTCGTACCTTTGACAACAGGGACACACAGGATATAGAGGATATTATTAGACAGGTCCTTGATGAACTGGTGGATATGTATGGCAAGCAGGATTTCCCGGGACTGCCAGCTTATGAACTTGATATAGAGCACGGGTATCCTGTTCTGGTTAATGACCCGGTGTTCTCAAATAAGGTATTGAAGCTCCTTAAAGAGCATTTCCCGGCAGTGGGTGATGATATCGAACCTCTCTTCGGGGCAGAGGATTTTGCCCATTACCTTCAGGAGATACCAGGTGTTTACATCGGCCTGGGGATAAGGAACGAAGAAAAGGGTATTACTGAAGGCAACCATTCCAGCAGGTTCGACATCGATGAGACCGTGCTGGTGGACGGTACCAGAATGCTGGCCACCATCGCACTGGACTTTTTGAACGACCCTGGAGAATACCTGCTATGAGAATACCTGCTGTGAGGATACCTGTCGGAGGATACCTGCTGTGAGAATAGAGGTGTTCACACCTGACCGGGCCGGCGAGGTGAGGCAGTTTGTTCTGGGTGTGCTTGAAGGAGAAGGATTCGGGTACGATCTGGCAAAGGATTCTGACCTTGAGAATATTTGCGGATATTACATTGACAATGGCGGTGTGTTCTATATAGGGACCATTGACGGTGATGTAGTGGGGTCAGGTGCGGTTCGCAGGATTAATTCAAAAAAGTGTGAAATAAAACGTATTTATGTGAAACAGGAGTTCAGGGGCCGGGGTTTTGGTGAGGAGTTGTTCTTAAAGGCACTTGAATTTGCCAATATCCATTATCATGTGGTCACTTTGAAAACTGACAGAACCCTTATTGAGGCTATCAACATGTATCAAAAACACGGTTTTTCAGTTGTTAACGAAAATGATGATACCCTGTTCTTTATGTATCGTCCATAATACCCTGTTCTTTAT
>JAUVLO010000050.1 GCA_030600695.1 Methanosarcinales archaeon
GGGTCCCTGTCAAACGGATAAAAGAAATAATGGGTTGGTACGCCGCTTAAGGCTACTTTCTGGCCGTCAACCAGTGCATTGTGGCAGTCGCCCCCGGCAACCACTACCAGTGAATCTATATCCAGCCGCCCTTCCATTATCTCATCCCTCCATACCGCAGTCCATGCGCACAGCTTGCTGCGGGGACTTATCTGGGATGTTGGTACTACATTGTTCACATCCAGGGGACGGTGCTGGCATGCATAGACCAGCTCGGGAGGTATCAGGGCTGTTATGCCCACAGTATCTGTCATTGGCTGACCAATTGGTGTGTAATATAATATTACTTGCCCAGGCGCAGGACTTGGGATTGAATGTGAGATAACTATATATGTTAATAAAATCAATGATTTGACTGACAGTCAGTCAGTATATTAGTCAGTCAGTCCATCAATTGGTCAGTCAATTAACAAGTCAGTTAAGGTTAGAACATGGCCCGCATAGTAAAAGACCCGGAAACAAGACGCACCGAGATAATTGATATCGCTGAAGAACTATTCCTCAAGAGCGGATACAACGAGACTGCTGTATCTGATATCGTTAAAAGGGTCGGCGTCTCACAGGGCACGTTCTATTACTATTTTAAATCCAAGGAAGAGATATTAAATGCTATAATCGAGCGGTATCTCGATGAGACAAAAGTGGGGGTGGAAGCCATAGCAGCGAAGGATGATATCAACGCCATCGAGAAGATAATGGCATTTTTTGGTTTCCTTAATAATATGGATCAAGGAAAGGAGAAACTTATTGATTATTTCTATGAGGACCAGAACGTACATCTGCATGCCAGATTTGAAAAGAATGTACCTTCGAATATCATGCCCTCACTTTGCCAGATGATAGAAGAAGGAGTGCAGGAAGATTTCTTTGATACAAAATATCCTGAGATGGCAGCATTGTCTATCATAGGCACAACTTTTGCAATCTCCCACTGGATGTATGATAAAAAGGATCGTGCCGGCAGTACAGAAAAGATCATGGCCGCCATATTCGATCTTATCGAAAGGATACTGGGAGCAGAACCAGGGATATTCATGGAATATGCTATGAAGATGGAGGAAGCAAAATGAGCAGTAGCGAAAGTGAAAGCGAACGTGCCATGCATTGTGAAAGCATTGCATTTAAACTAATAAAATACTTAAACGATTTAGTTGTATATAATAAAGAACTAAAACTGAGGTGATCAATTGTCAGGACGAAAGATTGTTTTTTTTATCGCAGTATTGATGCTAATGTCAGTCCAGTCAGCCTGTGCAGGAGATATCAATATCGTTGATGTTTACTCAGATATTGATTCGACTGACATCACAATCCACTCGGGTGAACATTATACGGACATAACCCTGAAGGCTGAACTGGTATTCAAAGGAAATGTACTGGAATCAAAACAGTTCCACATCGATGAGGTATCCTCTGATACTGATATAACCAAGATAGCATTCTGGGACCTCACAAACCCGAAAGAAGGCTTCTACCGCACCATAATGACCATGTCTATGGACGGGTCAGTACTGGAGACAAAATACTATAATTTTTCATACGGCTGGCAGGCCATGCCAGGGGTATCGATCAAGGATATCGTGCCTGACTCAAGTGGTATCAGTATCATACTGGCACCATACTCTACACTGACCGGGTCAAAACCTGTCTTGGCAGATGTGGAATACATGCTCGTGGATGGCGATACTGTCATCTACCGCACCACGGACAGCCGGGTAACGGTAGTACAGGCCACACCCCTGTCAAAGGACTGGAACGTGCTGCTTGAGAACAACCATGATTATTCCACCAGGGTCAAGGCCCGCATCTCATCGCCCAGGGATGCAGTGATAGCCCAGTCAGAAGACTTCACTTCCAAAGATGACGTTCGCATCACCGAACTGTACAGGGATGAGACCGGGGCCAGCGCAACTGTGGAGGGGTATTCTCAAGTGCCATTCGACGGATACGTTGTGTTTACAGTAACAAAGGACGGCGCTGTCATTGAAGATGTGCGGGAAAAGTCCCCCATCCTGACCACCGGTGATGATGAGACCATCGAGATCATCTGGACCCGCAAGCTTGCCGCAGGCATATACGGTCTATCCGTAGAAGTGATAGGCAACGACGGCGATACCCTGGACAGGTGGGACACGGTTATTGAGTCAGATTATGACAGTTCTGCTGACGCAACGCCAGAACCCATTCCCACAGCAACACCAGGGTTTGGTATAATTCCGGCAGCCTTCGTACTGATGGCAGTATATCTTTTGTCAGGGCGGACGGACCGCCGCGGCGGGTGAGACCCGTGTATGAACTTTACATAGCTATCAGGCATCTGACCTCACGCCGCAGGCAGACCATCTTTTCTGTACTTGCGGTCGGTCTGGCAGTTATGGGGCTTATGTGGTCCCAGGCGCTGATGGTAGGTTTTACAGATGAGATGTATTCAAAGACCGTTGACCGGATGGCCCATGTAACAGTTGAACCAAAAGAAGATGAAAATTATATCCACCTGTACCGCAAACTAACTGAAGACATCACACATATCGATGGCGTGGTGGGCGTATCGCCAGTCCTTGCCGGGGCGGCGACCTTTGAATACAAAGGTAAGAATAAGAATGTGGCCATACAGGGAATCAAGGTTGAAGCCCATGATTCAGTACTGCACATCAACGATGACATTGTCGAAGGAAGTTTCAGGGATTTAGAGGTCACGCCCAACAGCGTGGTCGTGGGTGATGCCCTGGCAGAAAAACTGGGTGTGGAAATCGGAGATACAATTGATGCCTCATTTCCTGAGGCAAATCCGGCGGCTTTGAAGGTTGTGGGCATCTATGACAGCGGCACTCCCCTGGATGAAACCATTGCAATTACTTCTTTGTCCACTGCACAGGATTTTCTTGACGTGTCCAATGTTGTGACCACTATTTTAGTCCGCGGGGATGACCGGGAGCGGGCACAGGCCATATCAGAGGAGATTGACACAATGGGCTATCCCGCATCAGGGTGGAAAGAAACAAACCCCGAAATAATACAGACACTTAAACTGGAAGGGACAAGCAATACCATCATAATGAGTCTTATAATTATTATTGCATCTTTTGGGATAGTCAGTACTCTATTTATGGCAGTCATGGAGAAGACCAAAGAGATTGGCATGCTAATGGCAATGGGAGTGCCCAGAAGAAGCATTATGATAATATTTGTAATGGAAAGCGGCATCCTTGGACTGCTGGGAGCCATAGTGGGTGTGATGGTGGGTGCGGCGTTAGCCATACAGATGGGATCATATGACTATGGGATGGAAGTCATGGCCGGCATCAGCTCGATTCCGTTTGTTGTCAGGATACAGGATGCGGTAATTATTGTGTTGTTCACATTCCTGCTAAATCTCATCGCCGGGATATACCCTGCCAGCCGTGCTTCAAAGCTTAAGCCAGTGGAGGCGATTGGCCGTGAGTGAGGGAGATTGGCATGTTTGAGCTCGATGTTGCCGCAAGACATATCAGGTCACGCCACCGGCAAACCATATTTTCCATCATTGCAGTATCACTGGCTGTCGGGATAATCATAATTGCCATGTCAATGATGAGCGGTTACACGACTATATGGATCGATTCGATTGTTGAGAACCAGGCACATATCACTGTCCATCCCAAGGAGAACGAGGATTACATACACCTGTACCACGGGCTTGAGAACCATATCTATAACCAGGAAGGAGTAGAGGCAGTCTCGTCATATTTCCAGGGTGAAGCTGCTCTGCAGCACAAGCACAATGCAGAAGGGGTGCTGTTGTACGGCATAAATCCCAAAGATGAGAAACGGGTTGTAAACAGGGAAAAAGATATGTTGGTGGGGGAGTTTGCATCCCTGGAAAATCCTGGCAGCCGCATAATCCTGGGTTTTAAACTTGCCAAGAACCTTGATGTGGAAATGGGCGATATTGTCACGGCCCAGATTCCAGGTGCAAGACCCACCGATTTCACTATTACCGGCATATTCCAGACCGGAACACCTGTTGATGAAATCATTGCATTTACAAACCTTGAGCGGTTGCAGGATTTCTATGGGTCAGGTGATGTGATAACAGGAATGGGGATAAAGATGTCTGATGCTTATGCTGCCGAAGAGCTTGCTAATGGAATTGACAGGGAAACCGGCTATGATGCCGTAAGCTGGATCGAGCAGAATTCAGAAATACTTAGCCTGCTTGAGACCTCGGAGGGTATGGTTTATTTCTTTTACATTGTCATCTTTACCATATCGGGTTTTGGTATCGCCAATGTCCTGATAATGATAGTTATGGAAAAGGTTGGTGAGATAGGTATGTTGATGGCAATGGGCACATCCCGGCGGAGCATAATGCTGATATTTCTGCTGGAGGCAGGGATACTGGGTATGGCCGGGGTTGTGATCGGTTGTGTACTGGGATATGTAGCATCGCTGGCAATTGCATCTATCACCATACCCGTACCACCCGAGATGTATTTCGGAATGGACCACCTGCCCATAGTAATTGAGTTCGAGAACTTCATCACAGCCGGGATCTTTGCCATGGTCATTAATATCATAGCCGGTGTATTCCCGGCCCGGCGTGCTTCAAAAATGAATCCGGTGGAGGCGATTTATAGTGTCTGATAAGTATATAATCCAGATAAAGAACCTGACCAAGATATTCGGAGACGGTGTGGAGATAAAGGCCCTGGACGGCGTGAACCTTGATATTGAACGGGGTGAGTTTTTGTCAATTATCGGCCCTTCCGGCTCAGGCAAGAGTACACTGCTGAACCTGATCGGTATTCTTGATACACCCACCAGCGGCACTGTCCTGTTGAACGGGGTTGATGTCACGAAAATGTCTGATAAGGAGCGCTCCCGGACAAGGAACAGGGAACTGGGCTTCATTTTCCAGTACCATCACCTGCTGCCCGATTTCAATGCTCTTGAGAACGTGATGATGCCGCTGCTGATAAGCGGAGTAAAATCTTCAAAGGCACGTGAGGTCGCCCGCAAGGTGCTCGATGAGGTCGGGTTGGGCGACAGGATGGAACACAGGCCCAACCAGTTATCAGGGGGCCAGAACCAGCGGGTCGCCATTGCACGGGCGCTGGCGAATAAACCCAGTATCGTTATCGGGGATGAACCCACAGGCAACCTTGACTCAAAGGCCAGCGGGAATATCTATGAACTGCTGCGGCAACTGAACCGTGAACATAACCAGACCTTCATACTTGTGACCCACGACGAGCGCATGGCTGCTAAGACCGACCGCATCATCAGGCTGGTGGACGGCCGCGTTGCTGAGAATTCTATCAATTCCGGTTAGGCAGGCATATCACCCAAGTTTTTATCTGGTTTGTACATCATTGAGTGTCAGATGCGGCGTAAGGACAGGAAGTTATGGATACGGGACATGGCAGCGCAGCGAATAGTAAGGCTGTTCGACCTGGCAGAGGAATCCTTTGATAATGACCCGGATCTAAGCAAGCGGTATGTTTTTTTAGCTCGCCGGATAGGTATGCGCCACAGGGTCAGGTTGCCATCCCATCTTAAGCGTAAGGTGTGCAAAGGATGTGGCACCTACCTTGTCCCAGGCGCAAGTTGCAGGGTGAGGGTAAGGGGCGGGCGGGTCGTCACCACCTGTTTGGAATGTGGTGAAACTTCACGAAGACCTTTCCGATTCGTATAAAAATTGTCCTATTTTTTTAATTTTCCTTGCATTGCCAACATAATAACCTATTTATACCTATACAACCTATCATTATTATGATAATACTCATAATAATGAGGTGTTGAGTTTTATCAAGTGCTAATCAAAAAATAAAGAGGGTGTTCAAAACGAAAATAATGCATGTTCAATCGGTCTTACCAGAAGAGGATATTATTGCATTGAAAATAAAAACCGGCGAATCTTCTACAAAGGAGGCCATTTCAAAAGCAGTGTATCATTACCTCGATTGTCGGGTAGCAGAATACGATTGTCAGGTAGCAGAATAAGGTTGTCAGGTGGCAGAATAGGGTTGTCAGGTAGCAGAATAAATATCAAAATACAAGGTTGGTGAACAAAATGAAATCCAGTTTAAGATATATGGCAGCGGCTCCAATGGAGATTAATGGAAATAATGAGATAGGGAACATGATGAAGATTGTATTAAATGTTGGACAAAACGGTCATGTAAATCTCTGCTTCCTTGACTCCATTAAATCGGATGAGGATATCGTTTCCCAGCAAATAACCGAATCAGCATATCCAAATGAGGGTGAATTATTATTTAGCAAACAGGGTCTCTGGCTATCAATGTTCACCAGGCAGATGGAAGAAACCTCAGTAATGGAAATCGAAATCGAAGAATAACGAACACCCATCCTCCTATCTCATTATTTGTTCTGTTTGTTCTTCTTTTTCTTTTTTTACGTTAAGTACAATTTGCTCCATTAGTCATCGGTTAAGGAGTTTGACTGGCTCGATATGTATCGTTTTCCAAAGAACTAATGATTTTTTATGATTAACCAATTTAGTTTGAATAGAACACAGATGACACGGATTAAACGGATTGTCACGGATTTATTTTCGTATCCGCGCGCATCAGTGTCATCCGTGCAATCCGTGTTCTATCACAATATTACTCTTAACCGATGACGCGTGCAATTTGCTACACCTTTCTAGTTAACCCGGTTACATGGGTGAATTAATATAGATTAAATCCTATGTGGTGAGTATGACAGACGTCGCTATAATCATGGGGTCAGAATCTGACAGACACATTGCCAAAGGCGCTATAGAACAATTGGAAAGCAACAAAATAGAGTACGACGTCCAGGTAATCTCGGCACACCGCAATCCGGAAGAATTGGATAAATACCTGAAAAACTCAGATGCTGGTATTTTCATTGCCATTGCCGGCCTTTCGGCAGCCCTTCCAGGGGTAATTGCCTCCAGGACCTCAAAAGTAGTTATCGGCGTGCCTGTAAGCAGCAAACTTGGAGGTCTTGATGCACTACTTTCGACCATCCAGATGCCCAAAGGTGTGCCTGTTGCCAGTGTGGGGATAGATAACGGGGTCAATGCCGCACTGCTGGCTATAAGGATACTGGATCTGGGAAAATAAAATAACTGCAAAACAGCTTCTACTGCACTGACCTGATATATTCCACAATTGCGTTTGCCATATCATTCGTGGATGCCGTACCGCCCAGGTCAGCAGTCCTTAAACCTTTTTGAAGTACATTATCAACTGCTGATTGTACCAGTTCAGCTTTTTCAAATTCCTCCACCCATTCCAGCATCATTTTTGCACTCAGTATGGCTGCCAGTGGATTGGCTATGCCCTTGCCTGCAATGTCGGGTGCCGAACCATGTACAGGTTCAAATAAAGCATACTTATCACCAATATTGGCACTGGGACACAATCCGAGACTGCCAACCAGTGCTGCGCAAAGATCACTGAGTATATCCCCAAACAGGTTGGTGGTTACGATCACATCATATCTTCCAGGATCAAGGACCAGGCTGTAAGCCATGGCATCCACCAGCATCTCATCATAGCGTACTCCGTTCTCATTGGCCACTTCAATACAAAGCTCCTTGAAAAAGCCGCATGACTTCAGTACATTGGCTTTGTGAACGATGGTTATACTATTACCTCTTCCCTTTGCCAGCTTGCATGCAGTCTTTGCAATACGAAGGCAGCCCTTCCTGGTCACCACACGGGTACTGCAGGCCCTGTTCCGGTTCACATCTTCTATTCCCGCATAAAGTCCTTCGGTATTCTCCCTGACAATAATGATATCAAATGGTTTCGGCTGGCAGGGAATGTCCATTGTAATACCCAACGGCCTGAAAGGCCTGATATTGGCATACAGGTCAAGTTCCTGCCTGATACGCAGCAGGACACTCTGGTAATTCGGGTCATTTGGTGTGGTAATGGCCCCGAACAGGATGCAGTCGCAGCTACGCAATAATTCCAGGTCAGCATCATCCATTGCCAGGCCGGTGCGCTCCCATTTACCATATCCGATCTCCACAGGCACCGGTTCAAAATCCAGGTTCACAGCGTTCAATACATCGACAGCGGCAGGAATTACTTCCTTTCCTATACCGTCGCCCTCAATCACTGCCACTTTCATTAAGATCACCGTCCAGTCTGCTTACCAGCAGCCGTATGGCATCCACAATATCATATTCCGATGCGCCCCAGTGGACTACCACACCAGCATGGCCGTTGATGTTGATAAGCCCGGTTTTCTTCATCTGGCAGCATCTGGTGATGAAAGGTTTTGAAGGTTTGACAAATTCAGTCCTCAGCGGACACATGTTGATCTGCTTGTATGTATAATCAGGGAACCGCAGTTCAAATAGCTCCCTGGATATATCGCAGCCTATCAACAGCGAATTGTCTTCAATATCATCGTCGGAGTCAAGGTACTTGCCATCTAATTCAGATGCAGTACAGGGGAATACTATTTTATCCCCTTTGAACTGCCGTATATCAATGAATGTTCTTTCAAAGATAATATTCAATTCACCCAGGATACCGCTATCCACAAGACGCTGGATGGCAAATGACAGCCAGGGAGGTTCGGGCGGGATGAGATCAATGATCTCGATCTTTGTGACATCCAGCATCGAGGGTTTGTGTACAAAAGTTATGTGTTTGTCCCTGCCTGTGAAGATCACTGTGTTTACTGGACCTTTGCAATCCTCAATTGCCAGCAGTATCAATTTTGTCCTGTTATGGGCATCATGTTCGGCCTTGTGTAGTGTTACTTCTTCACCTTCTGCGATGATCTCCAAGGTTACGGGTCTTGTGAGCAGGGTGTCTGTCGGTTCAGTTTTTACCTTTATTATTTTGATATTCCCGTCAGGTAGATAAGCGATCATGTATTTTGTTGCAAAATAGATCGGAGCTTTTTTTTCCAGTTTTTCGACGGGGTCCTCATATGAGATGCCTACCACTTTGTAATCTTCCGGAAATATCATCATTGTACTATTCCAACCTTTTCTTTGCCTGCTTTTTCCTGTGTGCAACAAGGCCGCCGTCAGATAGTATCTCTTGCAGGAAATCGGGAAGTTTTGTGCCTTGATAGTCTTTCCCATTACACTGAACCTTGCCCTGCCCCAGATCGACGGTGCATACATCGCCCTGCTCGCACTGGACATCTGCCTCGATAATGGGGAGACCTACATTGATGGCGTTGCGGAAAAATATCCTGGCAAACGACCTGGCCACTACACAGGATATGCCGGCATATTTCAAAGCAAGAGGAGCTTGTTCCCGCGAGGAACCACACCCGAAATTCTCGCCTGCAACAATGATATCACCGGGACGTACTTTTTTTGAAAAATCTGGGTCAATGCCTTCCATGGCATGTTCTGCGAATACCTTCATATCTGTGGTGCGAAGGTATTTCCCTGGGATTATCACATCAGTATCGATGTGGTCGGCAAATTTCCATACTTTGCCGGAAATATTTGTGTTCATTGAATCACTGGAGCCGATATAATACATGCAGTATTATATATTTTTGTCTTTGTATGTGCCGGAGGTAATTAAATACATAATGTATTTTCACATAAATGCATCATAACCATTTCGTCCTCATTCACCTGTTATCTGGACTACCAGTTTCCTGGAACGTGATCTGTTATCCATATCTATGAATATGATCTGCTGCCATGTTCCCAGTGTCATCTTCCCGTCCACAAAAGGCACTGTCAGGCTTGGACTCATCAGTGATGCCCTTACATGAGAGTGACCGTTGCCATCCCCCCATTTGAGGTTATGCGCATATTCCAGCCCCTGGGGTGCGATCCTCTCAAGTGCATCCTGCAGGTCACTTACCAGGCCCGGTTCATATTCAATGGTGGTCAGCGCACCGGTGGCGCCTGGCACGAAGATCAATACTGAACCATTTTTCATCCCTGTATTTCTGATATTTTGCTGCACCTGCTGGGTGATATCGATGATATCTGAGTGGCCCTTGGTATCGAATGTGATGTGTTCGTTTATTATCTTCACG
The DNA here is from genome assembly GCA_030600695.1 of Methanosarcinales archaeon. GTDB lineage: Archaea > Halobacteriota > Methanosarcinia > Methanosarcinales > Methanocomedenaceae > Methanocomedens_A. The sequence continues at coordinate 10,045 of JAUVLO010000050.1, forward strand.
GCGTTCCCTCCGGTTTATTACAGTATGGGTCAATATATTTTAAATTATATCTCAACTGCTCACTTTATCACATTTGCGTTCACATGATAATTCAAGGATTTTGATTTTTAATTAATAATCCTTGCAGCATTGCAATTTTTTCTCTCAATATAGCTGGTAAATAAGTTCCAATATCTGGCTTTGATATCTGGATTGGAGTATTTACTATTTCTAGACCATGTTTCTGACAATCAATAAGATAATTTATCGCATGAATTAGACTATATATCTCTACTAATTTTTGTGCATTTTCTTTGAGAACAAAAAGAAGTCCTGAATTTGTTATTGACTTCCATGCATCTGAATAGAATGGTATTAAAATAATTGGTTTTCTTTGTTCTGGTTTATACCTATAAATTTCTTCTAAGAATTTCAAACTCGAACTGCACAATTCAATATTGTTATTCATTTCAAAATCAAGTGATTCTTTCAATCCTTTTTTAAATATTGCATCTTTGACTTCATAATCTTCCATATACTCTGATTTGAAATTACGCCTTATGTAATATCGATGATTTGCCATATGTGGAGCATCAGAACTTTCTGGAATATCTACTACAAAAATTGCTTGCGAATGTTTTTCAGGATTTTCAATCGAATATATATTAAACCCCTTTATGTCAGGTTGAATGTGGTCTAAAATAACACATTCAATCTTTTCCTTAACACCTTTACTATCTATCCAGTTAATTGAATTTGGCAATCCATCTTTTTCATCGACTCCATAGATAATTTTACCACCATTGTTATTAGCAAAAGAGGATACGTCTTTAGCAATTTCGGGATTTTTAGTCAACTGTTTCTTGTAATCAAGAATTTGACTTTCTTTTATTTCATTATCAATTAAATTCTGAATGGATTCAAGGTCTTTTAAATTCATATTTATATCATCCTACCAAACATGCAATTGATTAAATCATTTATTTATCTTAGCTAACCTGTCAATAGTTCCTTTGTTTTTCAATTCAATCAATATTCAGTACATAAGATTGTTCTATTACAAAATACACTTGGTATTTCAAATTTGATTGATAACTTTTGTTTCAATATCATCACGAATTCTTGTAAAAGTAGGATGTTCAGGACTTAATTTTTTCCCACCATGTTTTGTAAATTTATCGATTTTAATCAATTCAATTCTCTCTATTTTTTTTACCAACCACCATGTTTTGTGACGTTGTTTAATATCATAAAAAATAAAATCATTATTTTTCGGACGCATTTCCTCATTATTTGATTCCATATTTTCTATGGTGAACTTATAGCAAACACCAATTCCATTTACATAAACATATGCGTTATAAGGAAAATTGTAATAATCACTTCTAAAATAGCGATTAGTACCCCAATATACCTTGGGACATTTCTTTAGATGATCTATATGTTTCCGAACTTCGTCTTCATTCTCAGAAATAATTATCATTCCATATACCATCATATTTCCTCCATACTTTCAAATTAATACAGATTATTAAATCATCTTTCATATATATAACTTTTGGAATATTTTGGCAGAGATGCCATAAATATATACAAATAATTAGAATTGACCACGATATCTATAATCTCACCATCAAGCATGTTATTTTTGTGGAGATTGGTGCTATTGTTAAACTATAAAACACTTTAACTAATATCATATTACTATTTAGGCTGCATAATTTTTCGAACGACCATCAACCAAAAACCAGGAGGATACGCCCCATAATTCGCACCCTGATAATCGACGGATACGTAGATGAGCCCGCATGTTTAGGCGTCCCCCCTTACATCTCACCCTACCCCAGGTACATTGCCGGCGCCATGATCGACCGAGGCATCCCCCAGGCACATATCCATTACATAACCATTGACCAGATACGCAAAGGCCATGGTCATGACCTGCTCAAGGCCGCCGGATTAATCATCATCATCGCAGGCATGACCGTGCCCGGAAAGTACCTGCGGGGAACCCCAATCAACCTATCAGAGATCGGCGATATAACCAGGGCGGCAGCCGGCACTCCCGTCATACTTGGCGGCCCGATCAGGCTGGGATACGGCAGCCAGGGCGGCATGCGGGCCTTGGGGTTCGACATTGCCGGGCTGACCCTGGCACAGTCAGATATCGAAGCTTTCGTCTATGACATACTCGCACCGGGTAGGGGATTGAAGGGCCCGTACTCAGTGGACCACAGGGAGCGCACCACACAGGAGATCGCCAGGTGGGGGGTCAACGGTGCATTCATGATCGGGCAGCATCCGGACTATCCCCATGTTATGTGCGAACTTGAGACCTACAGGGGATGCGCCCGGCCTGACCACTGCTCCTTTTGCACCGAACCTTTCTATGGTGAATCTGATTTCAGGGATGTCAGGGATGTAGTATCCGAGGTTGGGGCACTGTACCATTACGGAGCCAGGTATTTCAGGATAGGCAGGCAGCCGGACCTGTTCTCCTATCATGCCAGGGACCGGGGCGGGGAACTTCTGGTACCAGACCCCGAGGCTATCGAGCGGCTGTACAGGGGCATCCGTAACGCTGCACCGGAACTGAAGGTCCTGCATATGGACAATGCAAATCCCGGCACCATTGCCGCCTATCCTATGGAATCAGAACAGATCGCCCGGATCATCGTGAAATACCACACATCCGGGGATGTGGCAGCTATGGGTATGGAGTCTGCCGATCCTGCTGTGGTTACGGCCAACTGCCTGAAGGCTATGCCCGAGGATGTGCTGGAGGCGATCAAGCTGGTCAACCGGGTGGGGGGTATGCGTGGTGATAACGGCATGCCCGAACTACTGCCGGGCCTGAATATCATCCACGGATTGAAGGGTGAGACAAAAGAGACGTTCGACCATAACTTCAGGTTCCTCAAGATGCTGCTGGATAGCGGTCTTATGGTCAGGAGGATCAATATCAGGCAGGTCATGGCATTTCCCGGCACTTCCATGTGGCAGGATGAAGGGGGA
>JAUVLO010000149.1 GCA_030600695.1 Methanosarcinales archaeon
CAGGGGATGTGATGTTGATCTCTGCATCCATTTCGGTCTTATGGATCTCCACCTGTGCATTGAGCAGCAGTATCCTGGCATTTTCGATACGCTTTGGCATATTTTCATGTACCCTGCTCTTGTTCACTATCATGCCCTCGACAAGTTCAGATTCCTCTACACTGGCTCCTGTCTTCGTTTCAATTTTGATATCTTCGCGGTCTACAGTCTTTTTACCATCTGTTGTCTCGACTACAGAGCGCACTGCAACAACTGCCAGTTTGGCAAGTTTATCCCTGGCATTCTCTGCACCCTTACCAGTAATGGCAGTCCCTGCTATCTTTAATAGAAGTTCTTCGTCGTCTTCCGATACATCCCTGACCATTCCTTCCAGGATCTTTTTTGCCTGATCCGAGGCCATCCTGTATCCTGCTGCGATGATCGTGGGATGTACTTCCTGATCGAGCAGTTCCTCTGCCTTTTTCAGCAGTTCACCTGCCAGTACTGCCACTGTAGTGGTGCCGTCGCCTACTTCATCGTCCTGGGTCTTGGCCACTTCTACCAGCATCTTGGCTGCGGGATGTTCTATGTCCATTTCCCGTAGGATCTGGGCACCGTCATTGGTAATTACAATGTCGCCCATTGAATCCACCATCATCTTATCCATGCCTTTTGGACCAAGTGTGGTACGCACGGCATTGGCCACTGCCCTGGCCGCCATGATATTATTGTTCTGTGCTTCCTTACCCCGGGAACGTTCTGTCCCCTGGCGAAGGATAAATATTGGCTGTCCTCCTAATTGTGCTGCCATGAAATTTTGTTCCTCCTATTGCTAATGATTATTGTTAATACAAGTCTGTTTTACATGTTTGTACTTCTATATGAATATTGCGGGACGCACCAGTATCTCCGAATAACCTGGTGTGTGCCGCAAGCAATGCCTGGCTTCCGGCATACTGCTACTGTTCCAGCATACCGCTACTGTCGGATACTAAACATTTAATATCGTTAAATGCATCTACCATCATCCTGAAGTGAGAGAGCATGGCAGAAACAATACACTGGGCAGATGTAGTAGCAAAAGAAGCACTTGAAAAGAGCAGCAAGCATATCGTTGCTTCGGGTATCACACCCTCGGGCAGTATCCATATCGGCAACATGCGTGAAGTACTGACAGCCGATGCGGTCTACCGCGCTTTGCGGGATGCAGGAGGCGATGCCACCCTGATATATATCGCTGATACGTATGACCCGCTGCGTAAGGTCTATCCGTTCCTTGATGACAGTTATGAAGCGCATGTAGGCAAACCCCTGTCCGAAATACCCTGCCCCTGCGGCAGCCACACCAGCTATGCCGAACACTTCCTTGAACCATTTATTAATTCCATGGAAAAACTGGACATCCATCCCGTGATCCACCATGCTGATAAGCTCTACAAGGAAGGGGCATTTGTGGACGCTATTAAGACAGCATTGGCAGAACGGGACCATATTGCCAGAATTCTCGAAGAAGTATCGAGCCGCACTCTTGAACCTGACTGGAACCCGTTCAACCCCATCTGCAACGACTGCGGCAAGCTGACCACTACAAAGGTCACTGGCTTTGACCCTGACGCCGAAACCGTGGACTATTCCTGTTCATGCGGTTCGACCGGCACTGTATCCATGCGGGGCGGCGGCAAGCTCACCTGGAGGGTGGACTGGCCGGCACGGTGGCCCATCCTGGGCGTAACCATCGAACCGTTCGGCAAGGACCATGCCTCTGCCGGAGGTTCATACGATACCGGGAAGCGGATATCTACTGAAGTCTATAATTACCCTGCACCACATCCAATTGTCTATGAATGGATAATGCTCAAGGGCAAGGGTGCCATGTCATCTTCCACAGGGGTCACGATATCCATCAGCGATATGCTGGAGATCCTGCCTCCTGAGGTGCTGAGGTACCTGATCATCAGGAGCAAGCCGGAAAAGCACATCGAGTTCGACCCCGGGCTGCCGTTGTTGAACCTTATTGACGAATACGACAACCTTGATGAGAGCTTGGACATGAGGGCTTACCAGTTGTCCCAGGCAGGTGGGGACGGGGTTGCAAAGATACCCTTCAGGCATATGGTCACTGCGATCCAGATCGCTGACCACAGTTTCGATTACTTGTTGACTGTACTGGAGCGGGGCGGGTATGATGTTTCCGATGTGGAGAAGGTACGGCAGCGGGCCGGTAATGCCGATAAATGGCTGGAATCCTTTGCACCTCCTATGGTGAAGTTCAGTATACAAAAGACACTGCCGCCGGAGGTCAGGAATTTCAATGCCCAGCAAAGGCAGGTTATGAAAATATTATCTGAACGCATGCCCGGATACGAGGATGGGCAGGCCATCCACGAGGGGATATATGATATTGCCAAGGAAATGGATATGAACCCGAAGAAATTGTTCCAGACCATATACCAGGCCCTGCTTGGTACCAAGAGCGGTCCACGGCTGGGGTACTTCTTGGTTTCCATGGACAGGGATTTTGTTGTTGAGAGGTTCAGGGAAGCTTCAAAAGAATAATAAGGGCAGGATAAACACTTGATATCCCGCTTTTCGTATCCACTTCAAATCTAAGGGTAATTTAAAAATTATTAGACAGGATTGACAGGATCGACAGGATACGAGGCAACATTAATATCCTGTAAATCCTGTAAATCCAGTCAAAATACCATGCTTTTTGAAGTGGATACGGGAGAGACTTTTTATTATTTTCTGGACGATCTGGAAAACCGCAGAGTACGCAGAGGGACGCAGAGAAAAATAACAACCCTCTGCGATCCTCCACGTCCTCTGCGGTTAATCTTTTTTGCCATGATCCATTGATTCAGAATAAATTAAAAAGTCTCATACGGGAATCTTGAATAACTCAAATAATATTAAAATTATATTTCAGGCGGTGCCCCACCCGCAACCACTCATCCAGGTATCCATTCCATCTTCACACTAAAAGACCGCTGGAATAATTGAAAAGCCCATGCCAGCCCCCACACCACAAAGGCAGGTGGAGCAGACCGGGACAGGCACCCCAGGAGAATAGGGGGGAGAGGGGGGCTGGAGTTCATTGGTATCTCACCGCAAAGGGCGCAAAGAATCCTACTGCACTGGCTTTGCGTCCTTTGCGGTGCAGT
>JAUVLO010000124.1 GCA_030600695.1 Methanosarcinales archaeon
AGTTCCCCTCTCGAATGGAATTTTAACATGGCTCCCGGGCAGATCAGGGATTTCAAATATACTATCAAACCGATCAAACCGGATCCGGACGGTTATGATCTTCCAGCTGCAGACGCAACATGGAATGTGGGTGGCATAGAATATAACCAGACATGCACCACGCCTGAAATTATAGTCCACGGCTCGAAGATACTGCTGGAGAAGACCGTTAGTCCCACACAGGTTGAGCCTAACGAAAATGTAACAGTAACTATCACAGCCACAAATGTGGGCGACATCAAAGCCAGTGTAGAGATTTTCGACAACGACCCATTACCGGATAATGTCACTCTTGTCAGCGGTGAACCCTATACCACGTCACCAAGGATAATAGATGAGGAGGCCAGCATCAGCCTGACCTATATTATAAGTGCAAATGCAGACGGTAGATATGAATTACCACAGGCAACGGCCAAATTCCATGACCTTCAGGGCTATCGTAGTGAGGAAATCTCCGCTTCACCTAAATTCACAGCAGGTAATCCTCCACCTCTCCCTGGCGAGACTGCACGGCCGGGATATACCCCTACTCCTATACCACCTACACCAGTCCCGTCACCGACCAGGGAGGAGCCTGGATTCGGAATACTGGCAGGTCTGATCGGTTTGTCAGCGGCTGTACTGCTGACACTGCGCAGGTAAGTAAAAAAGACCTGGAGTTGGGTTGATGGTGGAGATACTTGAGATTATCAGATCCCGCAGGAGTATCAGGGAATTTCTGGGTGACCCTGTTGAAGACAGCATAATCGAAGACATACTGGAAGCGGGACGCTGGGCTCCTTCAGGCCTCAACAACCAACCGTGGCGTTTTGTGGTAGTCAGGGACCGGGAGATTGCAGGGTCACTTGCAGGATGTACCAAATACGGCTCAATTGTACACAGTGCGCCTTTACTTATTGCTGTATTCCTTGACAGGGATGTGATGTATGATCACACAAAGGATGTCCAGGCATGCGGTGCAGCCATACAGAACATGCTGCTGGCGGCACATGGTATAGGGCTGGGGGCAGTGTGGCTGGGAGAGATACTGAACCAAAAGCACGAAGTCAACGATATTCTAAATGCACCTGGATCCCTGGAACTTATGGCAGTGGTTGCCATCGGCTATCCTGCAGCAGGTAGCAGCAGGTCAGGTGAACGCCGGGAGATATCAGGGATCACGTCAAAGGAAATATTTGGCAATCCCTGGAAGTAGGATATCCATAACCCTATACTTTTCTTAAGATCATTATAGCAGCCAGGATCACACTGGTTGCAAAACCGACAAGCCCGATGGTTTCCAGGCCAGGTTCTGTCTGGCCCAGCACCAGCAGGATTATAGATGCAACCAGGAGAATGGTCATAAACAGGTTATGCAAAATAGAGATTATGAACCTTCGGTTCTCAATGACATTTTCCTGTTTAACTACGTTCGCCTCCTTAAACATCTTCACACTTTCAAAAATGTCATTTATACCTGTGGGGGCATTTTTCATAAGGTCATAGAAGTTGTCCCATTCCATCTGGAAATCTTCTACCAACCTGGCCGGTGAATATTTTGAACGTGCGATCTCTTTGGAAAGAGCCTTGACATCACTCATAATATTATATTCAGGGTCAAGATCAAGACTGTTGCTTTCTATCAATACAAGGGCTCTTTCCAGGAGTGAAAAGGTTCTGGGCAGGGACAGGTCATATTTTAATGCAAGCTTGACAAAATCATCACTATGGCGTTCACCCTTCCCATAGTGCTGCCTGGTAATAAGTTCGTCAACATCCCACTTGAAGGCATGGATATCGACATCATCCGGGCTTTTACGAGCCAGTTTAAGGAATGACCTGGCCGCCATATCCACATCTTTTATATAAACACCATAGAAGATCGAGTACATTTCTTTCTTGATCCCAGAGTCCAGTTTACCCACTGCACCGAAATCCAGGTATGCAATACCGCCATCTTTCATGACGAATATGTTGCCGGGGTGGGGATCGGCATGGAAGTATCCATCAATGTAAACCATCCTGAGAAAGCTGGACGAGATGAGTTTTGCAATCCTTTTTCTTTTATCCGAACTAAACGTCCTAAAATCCCTTAGCGGCACTCCATAGATATGTTCCATTACCAGAATGTTATCACTTGTAAGTTCCCAGCAGACTTTTGGAATGTGAACCTGTTTGACATTCTTGAAATTCTCCCTGAAACGTTCCATGTTAAGGGCTTCATTGCGGTAATCAAGTTCACGGTTAAGCATTATCTTAAATTCCTCTAGGAAACCATCTATATCGATCTGGGTTTTGATCTTCAGGAGTTTTACAAAGATGAACTTCAGGTCATAGAGTATGTCCAGGTCAAGATTGATCACATCCATCATACCAGGCCTGGCGATCTTGACCACCACATTTTCCCCATTTAATACAGCTTCATAGACCTGGGCAATAGAAGCACTTGCTATTGGCTCTGTGTTAAATTGATCAAAAATATCTGTGAAATTGGAATATGTCCCGTTTTCTTTCGATTCGGGACAGAATCCAAAACTTAATGCTGGCTGCATTCTTTCAAAATCATAGGGCTGTACCATTTCCTGGAGCTTCTCAAGTTCTTTGCCATATTCAATTGGTATAATATCAGGTCGTTTGCTCATGGCCTGGCCGAGCTTGATGAATGTGGGCCCAAGTTCGTCAAATGCCATGCGCAATTTAACGGAATTTGACTTGCGATCAAAATCGATAGGACAGGTACAAAGATCCACGGATTCTTGTTTCTGTCTGGCCTCTTTAAATAAAATGTTGAAAAGTTTATATTTATGAAAAACCTGTAGGATTGTAATGTACCGTTTGATCTTGTTAAACATCTCACTAAATATTTGTGTGTATATGTTTATAAAGATAGTCTTTGCAGGTACCAGCAATACCTAAAATGATGAAATGTAATCCACCATTGAGTCGAATATCTTTTTACCATCCTTAGAACCAAGAATATTTTCAGATGCCCGCTCCGGATGAGGCATCATCCCAAGTATGTTACCCTGCCCATTAAGGATCCCTGCAATGTTCTCGCTGGACCCGTTGGGGTTTGCCTCACTAGTAGCATTACCCTGCTCATCCACATACCTGAATGCGACCCTGTCCTGTGAATTAAGTTCGGATAAGGTGTGCTCCTGTGCAAAATAATTGCCTTCCATGTGTGCAATGGGTATCCTGATGACCTCTCCCTTTTTAAAAGAATTTGTGAACGGGGATGTATTATTATCCACCCTCAGGTTGACCCGGTCGCACCTGAACTTCGGGTAGCTATTGGTCATAAGTGCACCAGGCAACAATCCCGATTCCACCAGTATCTGGAACCCGTTACATATACCCACTACAGGCAGTCCCTTGTCCGCCATCTTCCTGACCGAATTCATTATGGGTGCCCTGGCAGCTATGGCGCCTGCCCGCAGGTAATCGCCGTACGAGAATCCGCCGGGTACTACCACGCCATCATATCCTTTTAGTTCATCCTTGTACCAAACAAGGTCGGCATCCACGCCCACAGCCTCGGTGAGCACATACTGAACATCATAGTCGCAGTTGCTGCCGCCGAATTGGAGTACAGCGATCTTCATCCTGATTCCTCTATTTCTATGTCAAAATTATGTATCACAGGATTTGCCAGCAGCCGCCTGCACATCTCTTCCACTTGGGATTGTGCCGCGTCCCTGGAAGGCGCATCAAGTTCGATAACAAACCGTTTTTGCATTTCCAGTGAATCAGTTGGAAATCCCAGGTGTTCAAGTGCCTTCTGGATAGTAGTGGCTTCGGGATCAAGCATCCCGCTTTTTAGCCCGATGGTAACTTCGGCATGGTATTGCATTTTGTAGACCTCTGTATCTGACAATATGTGATTGGAGCAGAATGATAATTAGTTTTTCGGTATTTCTTTACATACTCTTTGGTGCATGTAAGCCCAGTGTATCAAGCACAATTGACAACACATTTCTTGCACAGTCCACCAGTACCAGCCTCGAATCCCGCAGGGAAACTTCGGCATTTAGCACAGGTACGTACCTGTAGAACTGGTTGAATGAATTGGCCACTTCCCTGGCATAGGTGGCAAGGTGATGGGGCTTTAGATCCGCAGATGCCGTGTCGATAACTGCAGTAAGTCGGGCTAGATGTTTTATCAGTTCAATTTCCTGGTCTTCCACCAGTACGGATATATCATGTTCCAGATCTGCCAGCTTTACACCTGATCCTTCTGCATTGGCCAGTATGCTGCATGCCCGGGCATGGCTGTACTGGATGAACGGGGCACCCTGTTTCTCAAAATCCAGTGCCTCACGCCAGTCAAATACTGTGGATTTTTCTGGCGACACCTTAACAACATCATACCTGACTGCTCCTATACCCACGAAGTTCGCTACTTCCTGCTTAAAATCATCAGATGAGTCAGGCCTGCGTTTCTCTACTTCCACCAGTGCCTGGGTGTTTATCTGGTCCAGCAGTTCATCTGTACTGATGAACTTACCCCGCCTGGTGCTCATACTGCCCTCGGGCAGGGATACGAATTCGAATATCACGATCTCAGGTTCGTTCTCACCAAGTGCATTCAACACTGCCTTCAACTGTCCGGATATCAGTTTATGGTCCGCTCCCAGCACATCGATCATCCTGTCGCACTGTCTGGCTTTCCACAAATGGTATGCCAGGTCCCTGGTTGTGTACAGGGATGTGCCGTCACTGCGCTGGATCACCAGTTT
>JAUVLO010000143.1 GCA_030600695.1 Methanosarcinales archaeon
GGCCGGCTGGACATCCCCACAGCAGTAGTCACAGGAGGACCCATGCTGCCCGGGTTCGTGGACGATGAACAACGGGACCTGATATCAGTATTCGAAGGCGTGGGAGAGCGGCAGAACAACAAGATCACAGATGAAAAACTAAAGGCACTGGAGGATTGCTCATGCAGCGGTGCAGGTTCATGTGCCGGATTATTTACAGCCAATACCATGGCCTGTGTGACAGAAGCACTCGGCATGAGCCTGCCGGGCTGCGGTACCACCCATGCCGTGGATGCAAAGAAGTTCAGGATTGCAAAGGAGACAGGGATGAAGATCATGGAACTGGTGGAGAAGGACATCACTGCCAGGCAGATAGTAACCCCTGAGGCCATCGACAATGCAGTACGTTTGGATATGGCCATCGGCGGCAGTACCAATACGGCCCTGCACCTGCCAGCCATAGCCCACGAGTTCGGAGTGGACCTGCCGCTGGACAGGTTCGATGAGATGAGCCGTGCCACACCCCACCTGACCAACCTGCGGCCGGGCGGCAGCCATTTCCTGCTCGACCTCGAACGTGCGGGCGGCGTGCCTGCCGTGATGCAGCGGCTGGGTGACATGCTGTCCCTTGATGTGCTTACCGTGACAGGTGAGACAATGGCAAAGAACCTGGAAAGCTTCACACCGATAAATCCCAGGACCAATGCCAGTGTCATCAAGACCCTGGATGACCCCGTACATCCCGAAGGCGGGATTGCCATACTGAAAGGCAACCTTGCACCTGAGGGTTCGGTCATCAAACAGACCGCGGTCCATCCTGATATGATGGTACATTCCGGGCCTGCCCGGGTGTTCAACAGTGAGGAGGAATCCATGCATGCCATCATGGACAGGCAGATAAAAGCAGGCGATGTGCTGGTCATACGCTACGAAGGGCCAAAAGGCGGGCCGGGAATGAGGGAAATGCTCTCACCCACATCTGCCATTGCAGGCATGGGCCTGATCGATTCCGTGGCACTTATCACTGACGGCAGGTTCTCAGGCGGCACACGTGGCCCCTGCATCGGACACGTGACACCCGAGGCTGCACAGGGCGGCCCTATCGCACTGGTGGAGGAAGGCGATACCATCGAGATAGATATCCCTAACCGGCTGCTGGACATAAAGGTGCCAGGTAATGTCCTGGAAGAGAGGAAGGCCAGGTGGAAAAATCCGGTAGCAGAAACTAAAAAGAGCTATCTTGCCAGATACCAGCGGTACGTAGGCACTGCATCCCGCGGCAGCATCCTTGATTAGGAGAATATTTGACACACTATTTTCCACTGTAATGGCGAGACTTTTTAATTTATTCTGATCAAGTATGATAAATGGATCATGGCAAAGAAGATCAACCACAGAGAACACAGAGAGCACAGAGATCGTGGCGTTTTTCTCTGTGTTCTCTGTGCACTCTGTGGTTATAAACCGTTCCAGGAAATAATAAAAAGTCACGTAACGGCTGTCATGATCCACTGGAATGGATATCATGTGTCATCGGTTTAGAGTAATATTGTAATAGAACACGGATTGCACGGATGACACGGATGCGCACGGATACGAAAATAAATCAGTGAAAATCCGTCAAATCCGTGTCATCTGTGTTCTATTCAAACTAAATTAGTTAATCATAAAAAATCATTGGTTCTTTGGAAAACAATACATATTGAGCCAGTCAAACTCCTTAACCGATGACTAATGGAATGGATATTGATTAAAGTCAAAATGGAGCCCGAATGCTGCAAAAAGAAGAAAAAATAACTATCGTCCTGATGGTTATGGCACTACTGGTATTGATCATTGTATACTTCGGTCTTATTGTTGATAGTATGGAAACCTCCCAATATTCAGAGCAATCAGTCACAGGCGACCGGGTTGTATTGTATGGTGTGGTAGTCGGAAAAGGAGGGACCTTTACCGGTGACCACCTGATACTTAGAGTGGATAGTGAAGGCAGCAGGGTCAAGGTCTTTATCCACTGTGATAATGGTGCTGGAAAGGTCGATAACAATATTAATATTGCAGATACAGTTGAAGTTACAGGTACCGTGGAAGAATACCAGGGTGAAAAAGAGATTGTGGTGGAACAACCTGGTGATGTAAAGATACTGGGGTAAATATACTTGGTAAAAATGCTGAAATTGTGTTTGCTTTTCAACTGTTGATATCAGGCATCCCTTTCAAATTAAATGGTAATTCCTCATATTGCTCGGAATTTTGGGTAGTGTCCTACAAATCGTGACCTCTATATTAATTGAATTTGTTGATTTATGAAATAGTATTCATCAAGAAGGAAGGAACACGGATGCCACGGATTCGACGGATACGCACGGATTTGGGATTTCTGATTCCATTGGTCATCGGTTAAGGAGTTTGACAGAGTCGGCAGGTATTATTTTCCAAAAGACCAATGATTTCATACGATTCTCCAATTTAATTTAAATCGAATACGAATGACACGGATTTGACGGATTTATTTATTTATTATCCGTGCACATCCGTGTCATCCGTGCAATCCGTGTTCCATTACAATATTACTCTCGTATATAGGATAAGTGCATCCACTGCTTATATGGGTGTTTCAACATATTTGTTGAACGTAGGCTGAGAGCGGTAGGCTATTAATCTTACGGCATTGTCCGGCAAACTAAGACTACCACCCTCGCTCCTACGACTCTCCGGCAATTTAACATGTTACAGCCCTGATTTAACAGGTGTCTGGCTATTGGCCACGAGATTACGGTTCGTAGAGAGTAAGGGAATATTTGGTCCTCAGCCTATTAAACAATTTCGGGCTGAAAATATGTATTTGAACATTGGAATAGACATCGCCAAAAATGTGCATGAAGTATGCATTGTAGATGAGAACGGTAAACAGATCGGGAATTTCATGAAGCTTAAGAATTCCATGAAAAGCTTAGAGAAATTTAGGAAAAAGATTGATTCCATCTCCAAAGAGTTAAACGCACAACCAAGAATCGGGATTGAAGCCACAGGAATATACTGGTATTCACTATACAGTGAACTATCCAAGTATTACGATATTCAGGTCTATAATCCATCTCAAATCAGTGGGTTTAGATCTGTGAATATCAGAGTTTCCCACAACGACAAGATTGATTCAAGGACGATTGCAAATATGCTCCGATTTGGAGAAGCTCCTAAAACTGATTACAGTGATAAGCAAATACTAGAGATGCGGGAATACTGCAGGTTCCATTTTAAACTAACAAGTATAAAAACTAACTTGAAGAAACGGTTTAGACGAAATCTGCATTTGATATTTCCAGGCTATGATCTGGTTTTCAAAAATGTATTCACAAAAACATCGAGAGGAATACTTACTCAATCTCCTACACCTGATGACATACTTGAGATGGGTACGGAAAAACTCCGTGAGTTGATGAAGGAGCTAAGCAGAAACCACATTGACTCAGACAAA
>JAUVLO010000099.1 GCA_030600695.1 Methanosarcinales archaeon
CGACCCATCTCTCGCACCAAAGGGAAAACAGCTCGTGGGGTTCGGGTTTGTGATGGATGATGACAAAACTGAAGATTCATTTATAAAGAAGGCGTATGATACTGTTTACCGTGCCCTGCCATCCATAGAAAGACATGTTGAAATGCAGCATGAACAGATCACAATTCCTGAAAAAGCGGCTGTCACCATTAATGGAAAATTCGCAGATATAAGGACTCCGATCAAAAACCTGTATCTGGCTGGCACGGATACGGATAATCGGAGTATGGGCGTAACCCGCGCTGCGTATTCGATCATAGAGATGCTGGGTGCGTTGAACGAAGACGGGAACCTGCATTAGGCAGGTCTTATCTTTTAAGTATCATTGTCATCAAGCAGTATGCTGCATGTTCGGATTTATTAGTTATGTCCTCCATGGCTTTCACGAGTTCAGTAAGGTGCTGATTTTGATTAAAAACAGTGGTTTTCATAGAATTATTGATGATAAAATTTAAACTGTTAAATGGTTTTTCCTGGCAAAATTGGATAATTTTGGACCAACGAAGCTTCATTATCTTCAAAAAAGACTACCATCTGTCAAACTTGGAATCCAATATCTCGCATGCGTTTCGAGGGGACAATTTTCATTAAGTCTGCTCACTCACGTATGCCGATATATTCCCGAAGGTCTGCAATACCGAGTTTATTTGTAATCTTATCGACAATTGTAGAATCGATTTTACTTCCAATATCAAGTTGGGCATAGTAGTATATAGTTCCAATAAGTCCCATATTTTCAAGCCGCCTGGATGAATTTATAACAGTGATATCGTTATAATATCTCAATTCACCTTCCTTGCAGATCCGCCTGCTAAAATCCACATCTTCAAGTAAGACATTACGGTAGCCTCCACATTTAAAGTAAGAATCTTTGCGCACACACGTGATGAATCCTGGAAGTGTTGTCGTGAACAGTTTGTCCCGCATTTCAAAATAATGGTTCGAAACCTCTTGTGCGAGCTTCAACTGCTGCGACTGTTCAGAGAAATCGAAATGTGTTGAAAAGGCAACAACACCAGGGTTGTTCATGAACCGGTCATACATCCAGGCAAGAAAATAGCTAGGCAGTATCGTATCTGAGTCAACAAACACGAAGTACTTGCTGCTATCAGATGCGTCCAATGCACCAAAGTGTCTGCCATATCCTATACCAACCTCTTTGCAGTGAATCACCTTATCAGTGTAGAGTTTTGCAATTCCAATGGTGCCATCATCACTGCCGCCGTCTGATACAATTATTTCATATGGGACATTAGTATTCTGGTTTACCAGTGCTTTAAGTGTAGTATCAATATATTTTTCTTCGTTGAGTGTAGGTATTATGATAGATATTTCAGTTTGCATCATTAACAACCATTTACCGATTATCCATAAAGGTTTTGGTTTAGAAAGCGTCGCTTAAATCCATAAATTTCATATAATGAACTTAATATAAAAAACGAAAGGAAACTGTGGTGGCCATTTGTCCTAATGGTAAATAAATAGCGTTTTAAGGAGGTAGTGATTACAATATCCCAGATGGAAACCCGCCTACCCCAACAGGATAGTGATAAGCAGACAACTGATTTTATCACCCATCCACTTATTAAACCGGATGCTATCGAGCAGAGGCTGTACCAGCTCAACCTGGCCGCAGCCGCACTTAAGCAGTCCACACTTGTGGTGCTGCCTACGGGTCTTGGTAAGACCATAGTGGCCCTGTTCGTCATAGCCAACCGGCTCCATAGAATGAGCGGCAAAGTCATAATTTTATCTCCCACCAAGCCACTGGTGGAGCAGCATGCCTCATTCCTGAAGAAGTTCATGACCCTGCCGCCTGATGAGATCGTGGTGTTCACAGGCAGCATACCACCCGCAAAGCGTATAGCGCTTTGGAAGGATGCCCGCGTGGTGGTTTCCACACCCCAGGTAATAGAGAACGACCTGTTATCGCACAGGATAGACCTGTCTGATGTGATCCATATCACCTTTGACGAGGCACACAGGTCGGTTGGTAACTATGCTTATGTCTATATAGCCGAAAAATACCAGTCCCAGGCAAAGGACCCGCTGATATTGGGCATAACAGCCAGTCCGGGTGCCAGCAGCGAGAAGATCGAAGAGGTCTGCCGCAACTTATCCACATCAAATGTACAGGTAAGGACTGATGACGATCCTGATGTCAAGCCCTATGTCCACTACCGTGACCTTGAATGGCGGCATATCACTGTTCCAGTGGAAATCAAGGGGTTGAAGGATTCTATGCAGCGGGTTTTAGATAACAGGGTTGAACAACTGGCAAAACTGGATTTTATTGACCCGAACAGGAAATATCTGAATAAACGGGAACTTCTTGACCTCCAATCCAGGCTTCAGTCCGGATTGAGAAGTGGACCGGACCAGCGGGTGTTCAATGCCATATCCCTGGTGGCAGAGATACTTAAAGTAAGTCATGCCATCGAGATAACTGAGACCCAGGGACCTGAGGCACTTGCTAAATATTTCGAACGGCTGGAGCATGAAGCAGGCTCAAAATCCGGCAGTAAGGCCTCCCGCAGGCTGGTGGAGGATGTGCATATGCGCCAGGCCATGTATGCATTGAAGGAAATGGATGTCACGCACCCAAAGCTTGAGATCGTTAAGGATATTGTGTCCGGGCAGCTGCGTAACAACCCTGATTCCAGGGTGATAATTTTCACAAATTACAGGGATATGTCAGAACTGGTGACCCAAAACCTGGAGGGTGTTGACAACGTGCGCCCGGTCAGGTTCGTGGGGCAGGCGAGCAAGTACAAGGATACGGGCCTGACCCAGAAACAGCAGGTGGAGATACTGGATAAGTTCAGGTCCGGAGAATATAATGCCCTCGTGGCCACTTCAGTAGCAGAGGAAGGGCTGGATATCCCTGCCACGGACCTGGTACTGTTCTACGAACCCGTACCCTCGGAGATCCGCAGCATCCAGCGTAAGGGCAGAACGGGACGCAGTCATGCCGGGAAGGTGGTGGTGCTGGTGGCCAAGGGTACCAAGGATGAGGCATACTACTGGAGCAGCCGCCGTAAAGAAAAGACCATGAACAGCAAGATGCGCCAGTTGGGCGATACCAGGAACGCCCAGCCATTGGGTGAAACACCAAGTATTCCAAGTACTGGGATGCAGGGGACACTACAACAGCTTGGGACGCTACAACAGTCGGGGCTGCCGGAGCAGTCAGGGATACCCGGACAGTCGGGGACGCCGGAGAAGCAGGGGATGACGGGGATACCAGGGACGTCGGAGCAACCTGTAGAAAATGCAAGACAAAAACAACTGCTCGATTATTCAGGTGAAAAACTACAGATATATGTAGACCGGCGCGAGATACGCTCTGGTGTGGCCCGGGCTCTTGAGAGTGCCGGGACTGATGTTATATTGGCCACACTGGAAGTGGGTGATTATATCGTAAGTGACAGGGTGGCTATCGAGCGCAAGACCGATATGGACTTTCTGGATTCCATTATTGATAAGGACAGGAACATCTTCGGGCAGCTCTCTGACCTGGCCAGGACCTATGATCGGCCCGTACTTATTATCGAAGGTGACAATCTGTATACGGCCAGGCAGATACATCCCAACGCCATACGGGGAGTGCTGGCATCCATTGCAACTGGTTTCGGTATCCCGATAATAAGCACAAGGGATGCCGGGGATACGGCGGCCATGATCCAGGTAATAGCAAAACGTGAGCAGGTGGATGAGAAACGCACGCCCAGTCTCCATGGCAGGAAAACGGCAATGACCTTGAGTGAGCAGCAGGAGTATATTGTTTCTTCCATATCCAATATAGGCCCCGTCGCTGCCCGCAAGCTGTTGCAGCATTTCGGGAGTGTGGAAAGTGTAATGAGGGCTGGGCTGGATGAACTGATGGAAGTGGAATCTATCGGCCCGAAAACAGCACAGCGTATCAGGGAAGTGGTTAGCAGCGAGTATAAAAGATAAAGTATTGCAGCATTGGTATTACAATGACAGCACAGGGCTACAGGGTAAGGATTTAACAGTAATATTTATGAAAAAAGTGATCAAGAACCTTGGGCCTATTGTTCAAGATCTTGATGTGTGACTATATAATATGCATCATAAAGTCCATCGAAGTCCATAATCTTCTGGTTCATTACACCACGACTGAAAGCATAACCGGCCTCGGTATTTTTCTGCTGGAATATATATTCTTTATTATTAATCTTGACTACTTTGAAAACGTCTCCATTTTCCTCAGACCCCACCTGGAGAATATCTCCGGGTACCAGGTCCTTCACAAGATTTGGTCTTTCTTTTGTCTTAACGCCGTACTCTATACTCATTTGATTACCTTCATGAATTACTTGATATGGTTATGCCAGGGCTGAAAAGATTACCATCAGCTTCAATGTATAGCTGGTTAGGGCACACCTACAAACGGCAATCTATAATTTATATGTATCGACCATGCGCCAGTAACCCGGCTGGACTTTGCCTTGTTATAGCCTTCAAGAGTGGTATTAATACTTCTACATGAGTTAGTCCTGTGATATTCACCCACATACTCATCACACAATCAATGATATATACCCTAAAAGTCAATTCAGGAATGATGCGTCCTTATACATTTATTAATGCGGCCATGTCAGCAGATGGTAAGATTTCCACATACAAGCGCAAACAGGTCAGGATTTCGGGAGCAAATGATTTTGAGAGGGTGGACCATTTACGTGCAGGTGCCGATGCCGTAATGGTTGGCATAGGCACTGTACTGGCAGACGACCCCAGTCTTACAGTTAAATCCGGGGACTTAAGGCGTAATCGCAAGGAACGCAACGGGTGCGAGAATCCGGCAAGGATTGTTGTGGACAGTATGGCAAGAACCCCACTGGATGCCGATATTTTCAAAAAGGGTGAAGGGGAAAGGATAATTGCAGTAAGTGAAACTGCACCTGCTGACAGGGTCGAAAAACTAAGGGAAAAAGCCAGGATAATCACCGCTGGCAGGGACAGGGTGGACCTTGTGGCACTTATGTCCGGGTTGAAGGAATTCGGTATTGATACACTGATGGTAGAAGGGGGGGCGACCCTGAACTGGTCATTGATATCCCAGGGACTGGTGGATGAAGTTTTTACTTATATTGGTGCCCTGTTCCTTGGAGGCAAGGATGCACCCACACTGCTTGACGGAGAAGGGTTTGCTGATAATACGGATGCTGTCGGGCTGGAACTTGTGTCAATGGAACAAATGGATAACGGTGTACTGATACGATGGCGCATAGCAAAACCGTGAAAATAATACAATACCCTGGCCAGCTACATGCACACACATCCGGCTGTGGTGTCAATGAATAGGTTGTGAACTCCTGCAGGGAGTACAGCCGGGGATGATAGTGAAAGTGAATTGAAAATGGTTATCTATATATAATCCTGATAACCGGACCAAAGATATATCACTAAAATAATATGAGCATCGAAAAATCAGACTCGGACCGTTTTCTCATAGGAGTATTCATAACAGGAGTGATATCGGTCTTAATAGTGCTTTCCATATTCTACCAATTTGGACTGTTGAAGGAGTTACTACTGGTCTTCTTTACCCAGTTGGTGTCCGGCCGGGAGTTAGCTATGCTGAATGGTGCATCCCTGGGGATGGCCATTCACTTGCTGATATTGGTCAGTTTCATATCTGATATCGGTGCCTTGTTGGTAGGTCTGCCCATATTTGTATTATTCCAAAAGGAGTTAAAGCAGTTCCCGCTATTGGCACCGTTCATGAACTTCTCAGAGATAATCACTTCAAATAAAAGCGGTGTGATGCACAAGTTCGGCCTTGTGGGACTATTCATTATTTGTTTTATCCCGTTCCAGATGACGGGGGGACTTGCAACTGCATGTTTTGCAAAACTCCTGGGTTTCTCTGTTCGGGAGATTGTACCTGTGGTAGCCACTGCGTCCCTGATCGCTTCCGTGGTCTGGGCTGTGACCGCTGATACTGTAATGCAGTACCTGGGGCCGGTCCAGCACTATATGCCCTACTTCATCGTGCTGGTGGTGGCATCTGTTTTGATCTACAATTTCATACATTACAGGAACAGGTAACCTCACTTTTCCCGCAGGTAGTACAACCGGTTTGCCTCACGCAGGTCTTCGGGCGTGCCTACATCGATGTGGTAGCCGGGAATGTCCCGGAATACAACCTTGCGCCCCCGCTTTATCATCAAATTGAAGGCATCGGCCAGCTGGTACTCGTTGTTCACACCTGGCTCAATAAGGGAGATGGTATCGAACACTTCAGCACTCATGATATAGATGCCAGCAGACCCTTTCATACTGGGTGCATCTTCCGGACTGGGTTTTTCCACAATATCGGTCACGTCCATACCCTGGTATGCAATGATGCCGTGGCGGGTGGTGTCCTGGATGTCTGTTACTCCCAGGGTCACATCGGCCCCCTGCTGCTGGTGGAACTCCTTGAGGTCGCGCAGGAAGGTCTTTGGATAAAAGAAATTATCGCCCAGTATCACAGCAAATGTACT
>JAUVLO010000061.1 GCA_030600695.1 Methanosarcinales archaeon
AATCTCACGGCGCAGTCCCTTACTGGCAAGTTCAGGCACTGCTGGTATCCTGAATCCTTCAATATCCACCTGTTCCTCTTCTATCACTGCCTGCTCGATCTCACTGGGCAGTCCCCCTGACATGGGCGTCTCATACCCGATAATAGGTCCTGTCACAAATGCACGACCTCTTTGCAGCAGGTTATTGATGCCATCCAGTGTATCCTCATCTACATTTTGCATCCTGGTGGGGTCAGGGAGCCGGGCCGCATTCTTGAAACATACGATATCACCGGGCAGCGCCTTGTTGATGGGCAGGCCCCTTTCCAGACGGCGGCTGAGTATGAGATTGAACAGGTATGACTGGTATGCATGCACGAACATTTTCCTGAGGTTGGGGGACAGTGCATTGAAAGCACCTGCGTAGTCTCCTGGTTTTTCCACCAGCCGGCTCATCATGGCACGCTCATACCTGAGGCGCAGGGGGTACTTCCCAAGCCCGCCCTTGAAGTCAAGTGTATCCAGCACATACTGCCGGGCCTGTCTGGCATCTTCTGACTCACCTGGAAAAGGGCGGGCTATGTACTCAAGGGCCGCCCCCTCAATGTCACCTTCCACAAGTTTGCGGCCCACAATGTGGGTTATGGGGCGCTGGATACCGAATCTCTGGATGCCGAAAAAGTTTGGCACGCCGCCCATGGCTTTGATCTGGGATGTGGTAAGGCCGACCATGCCATCCACCTCGTCCACTGGCTGCGCTATCTTGCGCACTATGATCTTGAACCTGTTTCCCCACAGGTCGCCCAGGCTCACTTTCTTGTTGGACCGGCCCACGGCAGTAAGGGTAACATCCCTCAACTTGATGCGCTCAAGTTCAGGGGTGTCCATGTCATATATGCTGATTTTCTGGGTGGTCAGGGCCTGCTTGTCCTTGGTGCCTGCCCAGCCTATACGCTGCTGGCTGATATGGAGTATGCGGGAGATGTCCCGTACCAGGTGGTGGGTGTCCCAGTTCTTTTTTGTGAGGGTGCAGATGAGGTGCTTGCCTGTGTCCTGTTCTTCACGGTTGGTAAGCTCTTGTACTATGAAATCTTCCGGGAGCTGTCTTATGGTTCCGAGAGTGCCGGGTGTGGTGGTGGCGTATACTGTTATGCCTGTGTTTTGTTCGAGCTTGGGGGGTGTAGGGGGGGTGGTCATTGGTGTGTTGGTTGGAGTTGATGGTTGATGTAGGTTTTTGTAGGGTGGAGAATTATTGACGATAATTTATTGATGGAGCGCAAATATTTTTTTGTTTTGTTTCAATGTGAAAATATTGATGTTGAATTTTGGGTGAAAATTTTGATAATCATTCCGTTGCATAATTAAATATTAATGGTACAACATATTAAATCACATATTGTTCCCTCATTATCATAATGTAGAAAATGTTTATATCTAATTACATTATAACTATTTTCAGTAACACCATTTTGGTGAAATATTTAGATAAATGTTGGAGGAAAGGTAAATATGAAAATAGATAATAAATTAGTTGTAGCGGTAGTTCTGACAGCGGTACTATTTGCTGTTGCAGCTATGAATACGCAGGCTACACAATCATATTCTGCAAAGACTGCTGCCGGATGGAATGATACTCAAATCTTAAGTACCGATGGTACAACAGAATCACTGATGTTTAATCCAGTCATAATTCATACATCGAATAGGAACTTTGAGATTACGGTATCAGCAATAACTTCAATCGTGACTGATACTAGGCTCAAAGGGGAATTTGGTGAAACTGACAGTGTTCTTATTAGAGTCACGCCTATCGTATACAACCTAAGAACTGGAGAACAAGCTACTGTGCATCCGGATGCGGTAACTTTCGCCTCAAGGATTCAAAAAATTGAGGGTAAACTCTATGAAGAGCAATTAGTTTGTGAATTAGATCCGATATCTGGAGTCCCAATTTCATGTGTTTATGACACTGACCCACAATGGCTGAATTTAACTCTTGCCACCACAAATGCTAACGCATTCACTTTCTTATCTGAAAATGTCGGCGCAGGTGATTATGAGGTTACAATAGAGGCTGAAATAATTGCTTCCTCATGGGTTGGAGAAGACGAAACCGAGGCACAAGAACTTCCAAATAAAATAGAAGGTGTAATTGGACCTAGGACACTGGTCATTAATGAAATGCACCTAGCTCAGGCATATGCCGGCACAGATATGCACCAATAAAGCTGCCTAAAACAATATCGAAATGCTACATTAAAAGCCAGTTTAATATGGCTGGCTTCTTTTCCTTTTTTTACACGATTACTACCATTATTGTATACTCTTGGGATATTATCTCATAACCATAGATGAAAAATAAAAAGAGGCTACAAGAAGGGACATAATATACATCCCACCCCTTGGTCCCCCTATGTTATTAAATAACACTGATGCACTTCTCAAGTTTGTAATCGTAATAACAAACACCTTTTTTCAAAATAAAACATATGACGCACAACCATATATCTTTTAAATATAGTATATATTATTACAGTAGATTGGTTAATATACACACTCGATAACCCACAAACTCCCCATAATCGGTAGCGGACTTGCCGGAATACGGGCCGCCCCTGAAGCCGAAAAAACGTGGATGTGGCCGTAATCTTCAAAGTACACCCCTTACGTTCCCATTCAGGAGCAGCACAGGGCGGGATCGCTGCGGTGCTGGACGGCTGGACAGAATTATGCAGCGACAGTCCTGCCACGGCTGTCAAAAAAATCACCCGGCCTGCCCTTTCGCTTGCTACTGCTACCTGCGCCCGGTTGCTCGGTATGCGGGCGGTGGCCTCGGTTGTTTGAGATTGCTGCCGGCGGGGCATGGCTGTATAAATATAATTATCATAAAATAAAAAGAAAACAAACTTTTAATCCGTGTAAATCCGCTTGAATCCGTGTCTTATGATGATGATTCCAGCTTCCATCTCTTCTTACGCTCTCCCGCCGCCTGCCATCTGTACCTCATGCACTCATCCGGCGGCGCATTTCTATCAACAAACATCTATTGCCTGCGTGCGGTCTTGACACAGACGGCAGGGTCGGTGCAAAGTCTAAACCGGATGCAAGCACGATAACCGCGTCCCATCTGCCTTTTTTGCTGCACTGAGCCCGCCGCCACGGCATCTGCGCTATACCCTGCCACCGCAGCCCGCCAGGGCGGCAGGGTGGCAGCCAGCCTTGTGGATTCGAGCGAGTTTGGAACCGCAGATAAACGCGAATGAACGTAGATATCGCAGCTAAAATTAGATTATATTTAGATTTATACCGTATAATCCAAATTAAAATCCATAATAGCCGTTATCTGTCATCTGTGTTTATCTGTGGTTAATAATAAAATTGGAATAATTCCAGCCTGCTTCCTGTCTGCACATGCGCTGAGCGTGTGTTGGGAGTGGTGTGTGCAGGCGGTGGCCTCGGGTGTTGGAGATTGCTGCCGGCAGGGGTATGGCTGTGAAAATATATAATTTATGAAATACTGCACCGCAAAGGACTCAAAGTTAAGGTAACAATGTCTTTGCGAACTTTGCACTCCTTGCGGTGAAAGACTTAACGGCAGCCTTCAATCTGCGGTTATCTGGGGTTTGATTTTCAAAATACTGCCATCTTATTTTTCCTCAAGCCCTAACTACTTTACAATGTCATACGTTATTGTTAAATAGGCAATGATAGAACATATGAGATATGTCATCTACCGACCAGGCATGGACATCGATGAACATAAGTAGACATGGCATACCCGAGATTTCAAAAGGTACTCATTTTCTGGTAGATAAAAACGGTAAACTGATGTACATTGATAAAACGTGCGAAAACATTTTCAATGTACGACCCGATGAATGCCTGGACACGATAGATTTTTCAACATTACAATGGGTCCATAGTAAGGACAGGGATAAAGTCGAGGAGAATTTCCAATCAGCAATACATGAAGACACCCCTTCAAAAATCAAGTACAACCTTGCAGGTCAAAAAGGAATTACCCTATCACACACATTATTTCCAATCCATGACAATGAAGGAAAACTTGTCTCAATTCACGGATTTTTTGAAAAACACCAGCCTGGTAATTTCCATGTTCCGGAAAAAAACAACGCATTTGAAACACTGGAATTATTTAACCAAATTTCTTTAATTGTTTCAAAGGAAAATTCCTTTGAAAAAACCCTTTCAGAATTGCTCGACAAAGTGCTGGAATTCACTAAAATGGAATCCGGCGGCATATACATTCTTAATAGAGAGACCGGTAACTACATATTGACAGCACATTCCACTGTTCCTGAAGATTTTTTTCAGAAACACAGTGAAATTACCAGGGAATGGAAGAGCCTGCTGCCTGTAATAGATGAAGGAAAAGTAGTGGTAATCCCGGATGTGTCTGCCCCTGTTCCTTACGCAGACACCGGAAGAAAAAAGTCGGCAATAAATCAAGGATCCCATTCCTTTGCAGGTATTCCCCTGATCAATGAGAATTCCATCAATGGAATATTAATGATACGTTATCCGGGCATACATGAATTCACAGAAACAGGAAAACGATTATTTACAATTATTGGCAAGCAGTTGGGTAATTCCATTAAGCAAGCCAATCTGATAAAACAGTTACAAATATCCCGGGAAATGTATCGTGACCTTTTTGATAATGCGGCAGATGTAATATATACCCATGACCTGGAAGGCAATATACTTTCTATGAACAAGACCGGACTGGATACATTACACCTGGACAAAAAAGACATTTTGCGATTAAATATAAGGGATTTCCTGACAGAAGAAAGCCTGGAAGTTGCACAATACATGATGAGCCTGACAACTCAAAATGAAGATATACGATTTCCGGTCATACTGGAAGTGATAAGGGTGGATGGGGCCAGATCGTTCATTGAATTCAATATCCGGCCAATATTAGAAGACGGTAAACCCGTGGCAATTCATGGTATTGCCAGGGATATCGATAGACGGTTAAAGGCAGAACAGAACATATTGATATTCAATAAAGCCCTCAATCTTACCTTGGATGGTATTAATGTCTCGGATGCTGACCATAATATCACATTCATTAATGAAGCGGGCGCAAAAATGTTCGGATATAAAAGAATGGAATTGATCGGACAGCATGCAAGCATATTCTATGCTGAGGAAGACCTGTCCAATCTTACTGAAAATGTAATCCCTGCCATGGAAAAATATGGTTACTGGAACGGCCTGATCCTTGGAAGGAAGAAAGACGGAACAGCATTCCCACTTGAGATCACCCTCAATTCAATGATGGATGAAAAAGGTGAGCCGCTGGTAAATCTGGCAATATTCCGTGAAAGAAAAACAGTCTCCTCCAAAATATACCAGTAGATGGATCATGTCT
Source organism: Methanosarcinales archaeon (assembly GCA_030600695.1). Classification (GTDB taxonomy): domain Archaea; phylum Halobacteriota; class Methanosarcinia; order Methanosarcinales; family Methanocomedenaceae; genus Methanocomedens_A. The sequence goes on from JAUVLO010000061.1 coordinate 5,381, forward strand.
ATAAAAGATGCTGTAAGAGAGGGGAGTGACGGGGTACTCATCGATATTGAAGTTACACCCGGTACTAAGACCGTAAAAGTTCCCAGTGGTTACAATCCATGGAGAAAACGTATCGAGGTCAGGCTTTCCCGGGAAGCGCAGAAAGGTAAAGCAAACCAGCAGTTGATAAGGGAACTTTCAGGGATGTTAGGGGTCAGTGAAAATGATGTTACACTAATTTCAGGACATACCGGTCATAAAAAAACAGTTCATATAAGGGGAATAAATCTGGAACATGTCCTTAACTTGATGGATTCCCTGATAGACAAAGTTTAAAACAGTTCGAGACGTCATGTTTTGTGGTGGCTCTTTTGGATGATCTTGAAAGGCTTGAAAAACTGGAAGAACTGATCCTTGAACTTCAACAGATGTCTGGTAAGGGAGCAGTCATCATTGTTGAAGGAAAAAGGGACAGGAAAGCCCTGAGGGCCCTGGGAATTACCGGTGCCATCGTGTTGGGTACAAAAAAGTCAATTCTTGTGTTTTGTGAAGAAGTAGCCAGGGAATACAAAAACGTGATCGTACTCACCGACTGGGATGAAAAAGGTGAAAAATTGGCTGCTCTTATGGAAGGTTACCTAAGAAGCACCAGTGCAGCTGTGAATATGGATATTCGCAAGAAGATCAAAAACCTCGTACAAAAAAGGATAAAGGATATTGAGAGCCTGGACACCCACATTTCAAATCTGGCATCTAATTTGAAGCACTATTAATTGTATATGAATTTACGTGATATTCTCTATTTTCATACCATAAGTTTAATATGTATTTTCCACAAAGATAGAGACATGAAAATTACATTGTTCAGATAATTGATGCAATGTGTTTCATTCGTTACGAAATATATGATATACTCAAATATATGATAATATTAAAGTAATATATGATACTATAATTGTACGACAATATATGGAAATATTAATTTGTAGCATTTATTATACAATATGTAATACTGTGTATGTGTGATAATATAAAACAAAGTTATCGTACAACACATATTACGTGATATATATTACTATAAATATACAATAATACATAATAATAATAATATATAAAATCTGTGATAATTAAGTAGATAGAAATTTCGCACATTCAAATAATTAACTACATGGAAGTAATCGGGTGCCCTGATCAGTATCAGGTATCCGGGAGAGAAAAGGGACTGATGGACAATAATGAATATGTTTCCAGAGCCCCTATATACAAAGATAATAAAATCGAAGTATCAAGAATAATATGTAACTGATAAATGATCCATACCGGGATTTCCAGACAGTGGAAGTGTACTGGTATAAGTATTGGTGAAATTATTTAATTGTAGATATTTGTAAATAATTTATTATCTAGCCATGTATTAATTGGATTGGATTTTTTTCTACCTGCTTTTTTACACATACTTAGAGGTATACATTATGCAAGATACAGACACTACCAAATATATAATCCATTCAAAAATAAAAGCAGACGGAATAGTAGAACGACCTGATGTTGTTGGTGCAATATTCGGGCAGACAGAAGGACTATTAGGCAATGACCTTGATCTGAGGGAACTCCAGAAAACCGGACGGATCGGCAGGATCGAGGTAAACATAAAATCAACTGCTGGTAAATCAAATGGTACTATCGATATCCCATCAAGCCTTGATAAGACCGAGACCGCTGTCCTGGCAGCTTCCCTGGAAACCATCGACAGGATCGGGCCTTGTATTGCAAATATCGATATAACCAAGATCGAGGATATACGTGCATCAAAACGGCACCATATAGTAAGCAGGGCCAAGCACATCCTCACAGAGATGTTCGACGAGAACATCCCTGAAAGCCAGGAGATCACTGATGAGGTAAAACAGGCTGTAAGGGTCAAGGAAATGGTCTTTTTAGGTAAAGACAATATCCCCTGCGGCCCAAATGTTATGGATTCTGATGCCATTATCGTGGTAGAAGGACGGGCTGATGTGCTGAACCTTCTGCGATACGGGATTAAGAATTCAGTTGCAGTGGGTGGTACAAATGTGCCCCAGGCAGTCGCTGACCTCTGCAAGAATAAAAAGGTCACTGCATTCACGGATGGTGACCGGGGCGGTGAACTGATCATCAAGGAACTGCTCCAGGTTGCTGAAATTGATTTCATAGCAAGAGCCCCGGATGGAAAAGGTGTGGAAGAACTGGTCCAGAGAGAGATTATCAAATCCCTGCGCCAGAAGATACCTGTGGAACAAGCAATGGATATGTACCAGATCGGGGGGCGGAAGGCCAGGACCTCATCCCATCCAAAGCGCAGGGAAGAACGAAGGGATATCAGGCCAAGGATAGTCAAACCTGCTGTAAAGTCCCGTGGTGTGGAACGGCAGCGTCGAAGACCTGTAAAGCCCCAGTCTCCAGTATCAGGTGAGTTTAAGGAACAAATGAATGAACTAAGCGGTACTCTAAGCGGCCGGTTCCTGGACGAGAATAAGGCTGTGATCAAGGAAGTCATGGTGAGGGACCTGGCAAACTCTATGAAAGACGTGGACAGCAAGGTTAAAAGCGTGATCTTTGATGGTGTGGTGACACAACGCCTGGTAGATATTGCTGCTGAAAAGAATGTCAGGCAGATCATCGGTGCCAAGATAGGGAATGTTACCAAAGTACCGACAGACATGAAAATATCTTCAACTAACGAACTGTAAAGTATGCACAGGTTTGAAACACGGGCCAGGCAGTGTGCTGCTGCCATATTAAAAGAGAATGGCATCCATGTAGTATCCCACATCGATGCTGACGGATTGACATCTGCTGCCATTATATGCACTGCCCTTGAGCGGGCGGGTAAGGACTATACAGTGGATTTTGTACGCCAGCTTGATGAATCTATCCTCAGGCAGATTGCTGATACTAACCCTTCCATAACGGTATTTACTGACCTGGGCAGTGGTATGCTGGAACAGATCAACGGCCTGGGTCTCAATGCTGTGGTATCTGACCACCATATACCGTCAGGTGACGGCCCATACCATCTTAACCCACATGTGTTCAAGATCAATGGTGCATACGAGATCAGCGGTTCAGGAGTAACGTTTTTACTGGCACGGGCTATGGGCCGTAATGACGACCTGGCCGACCTGGCTGTGGTAGGTGCGGTAGGGGACCTGCAGCATGTCAAGCAGGGTAAGCTGATTGGAATTAACCGGCAGATAGTGAAGCTTGGCAGGGTAAATGGGGCCATACACTGCCAGCGCGACCTGACAATGTTTGGAAAACAGACCAGACCTGTCTTCAAGATGCTGCAATACTCTTCAGACCCCTATCTACCCGGCCTGTCAGGGAATGAAGATGCATGTATCAAATTTTTGAAGGATGCGGGCTTGCGTTTCCAGGGCGAGAAGTGGTTGAAGTGGATAGACCTGGAACAGGATGAGAAGCAGAGGGTGATCTCCAGTCTGATACAGTACTGCATGAGTGCAGGAATTGCTGTACATAAGATCCAAAGGCTGGTTGGGGAGGTATATACTCTTTTGCGTGAGCGGGAAGGTACCGAAACCAGGGACGCTTCAGAATACTCGACACTGCTCAATGCAACTGCCAGGTATGACCGGGCCATGACCGGCCTTGCCGTATGCCGGGGGGACAGGGATAAGGAATACGAGAATGCCATACAGCTCCTGGCAGAGCATAGACGCAATCTGGTTGAAGGGATCAACCTGGTGAAAGAGCGGGGTGTGATAACACTTGAAAACCTGCAGTATTTTGATGCGGGCCATAAGATCAAGGATACGATCGTTGGTATAGTAGCAGGAATGAGTGTAAGTGTTGTTGGTAACAGGAGACTGCCCATAATCGCATTTGCAGATACCGAAGACGGTGTGAAGGTTTCCGGCAGGGGGAACTATGACCTTGTGCACAGGGGCCTGAACCTTTCTGCGGCCATGAGCAGTGCTGCCGGGTCAGTAAATGGAATGGGGGGCGGACATGATATTGCCGCAGGGGCCAGCATCCCGAAAGAAGCAAAATCCGAGTTCATCCGGATGCTTGACAGGATAATTGGTACCCAGCTACGCACAACATAGAATTGTTTTTACTGTGCACATAGTATAATTTACTATATCCGTAAAATAAGTTGTAATGATTGAAGCATATAATGGTCACGATTTATAGGATACGCCCTACTTTTTTTTCGTTTTTTTGGTTGTTTTCTTTTTCGCAGCAGTTTTCTTTTTAGTACCCTTCTTCTTTATTACAGTTTTTTTGCCGGTGCTACTTTTAGCCGCAGATGTCTTTTCTTTTGCAGCCGCCTTTTTTGTTGTTTTTTTCTTAGCTGCTGTCTTTTCTGGCTTTGTTTTCTCGCTTGTAGCTGTCTTTTTAGCAGTGGTTTTCTCCTTGGTTGCCGTTTTCTTCTCATCGGCAGTCGTTTTGGTTGTTGTTTTCTTTTTATTGGCAGTCGTTTTGGTTGTTGTTTTCGTTTTATCAGCAGTGGTACCGGTTGTTGTTTTCTTCTTATCGGTAGTAGTCCTGATTGTCGTTTTCTTATTGGCAGGTGCGGGTTTTATAATATCGCCCTGTTTAATGGCGGTTGTCATTCTTTTTTCCGGGATGTCATAACTAACAGCCTCTGATGCTCCGGTTTCCATGCCGGTTCTTGATCCGGTTGTAGTGGCTTCATCTATTGTTTTACCCGGTACCGTTTCATCTGCCTTTATCTTGTCTGGAGTAGCTTTTGTTTTCTTTGATACGGCAGGTCCGGGCACCATATCCAACAGACCGCTTGCTTCGTATTCCTCCTCCATATCATCCCTGGTGATCAACACGCCATTAACAGCCCGCATAGCCCCGTCCACCCTGGCTTCCTCGTGGATAATGATCTTACCGCCATTGATCTCACCCAGGATGTGTGAGTCCTTATTGATACGCACATCACCCCTTGTCACAAGGTTTCCGTGTATAGTATTACCTTCACCGATGACTATCTCATTGGTAGTCTTGATACTGCCGAACAGGGTATTATTGCTACCCATCACCATTGAGGAGGCCCTGATATTCCCCATCATCCGGCAGCCACTGCCAATAACAGCTTTATCAGGAACCTTAATTGATTCAAGGTCGATCTTCGAACCGCTGGGAATGATAAGTAGTTTATCCTCCTCAAAGTCATCACTTTCATCGGAAAACAGATTTTCCAGGGCGTTATCAACTTCTTCGTCTTTCCCCATCCTCAGTAGTTCTGTCAGGTACAGGAAAATGTAAATGACCACTGGGATTGGATTCCTGACAACTATCCAGCCCCTGGCTTCATAGCCCCCGTTTATTTTCACATTCTTGCCAATATCCAGGTCTTTGCCTACGATCAGTCTCCCGTCTATGTTGACAAATTCACCGATATATGCATCATTCTTGGTCCTGACATCCCCATTCACCTGGGACCACATATCGATCCTTACTTCTTCGGTCCCGATGACATTCCCATTGATCCTGACCCTTTCCCCGGCAATGACCGAATCAGCAATGATGCCAAAACCCATATCGGTATGGTTACCTATAATGGCTCCTCCGCTAGTAACAATGGAATGCTCTTCCATTGTAGTATTATCGGGTATGGTAAACGTTTTCAACAAATCTTCCATTTACGTTGAACTCCGGAATGATTTATTAACATCAAGAGAATATAAAGTGTTTTGGTTTCTTTCCTGTTTTTCACCAGAATACAGTCAAAAACCAAACAATTCGAACTATCTTTGTGGACTTCGTACTTTTTGCGGTGCAGTATTTAATAAAATCGATGTTTTAACAGCTATGCCCGCGGGTTTTTATTAAAATAGCAACCAACTTGTACGAACTGGTACGAACTCTTCAAGGTGAGTTCGTTGTGAGTTCGTATAAGTTCGCTGC
>JAUVLO010000016.1 GCA_030600695.1 Methanosarcinales archaeon
ATATTGTAATGGAACACGGATTGCACGGATGACACGGATGCGCACGGATAAAAAATAAATCCGTCAAATCCGTGTCATCCGTGTTCGATTTAAATTAAATTGGAGAATCGTATGAAATCATTGGTCTTTTGGAAAATAATACATACCGACTCTGTCAAACTCCTTAACCGATGACCAATGAGTGCAAAGCAGGTAAACATATCTATGCAATACAAATATACACCAGTTTTAATCTTGTATATCTGACCAGCTCTGCTCTTGATATTTATATATGGATTAATATATTAACATATATTAGCAATCATCATATAAGATTACGGGATTTTACACTCGTGTGTGGATTAATAACGAAGTAGGAGCTGATGCGTTGCCCATGCGATTTGCAGCAGCAGCCGTGCTTATGGGAATCATTGTGGCACTATCTGCAACTGCACTGGCAGACCTTACCAGGGATGCCCAGGTTAATCGGTTTTCCGGAGACCTGTCTGCACTTGAGGCCAGGGCATCTGTCATATACCAGCAGGGCGGTGCAAGGAATATTTCAGATCCGGCAGATAATACCGGCACCATGGAAATAATCCGGTTCAAAGTACCGGAAGGGATAGAAGTAGTTGTATTCGGTGCTATGCCGCCGCAGGATGGGACTATCCCTGTGTTGGCCAGCCCCGATGAGAGAAATATCATCTATTATACCACGTACCAGGGAGTTACCAAAACCGTGCCGTCAAAGGCAAAGTATGCCGCAGTCCCTGGCCTGGACGGGCCGGTAGTATTGGTCCCCGGCTCCTATGAACTTACCATTGAACTGGTAAAAGACAGCAGCGGTACGTATATCACATTTTATTGAGGACAATGCATGGCAGCGAGATTGAAAAACGAGAGACTGAAGGATGAGGGATTGAAGGACGATGAAAAGGCATGGGCCGATTATCTCATCACCAGAGTGGGACTGCTGTTATTCTGCTCAATACTATTTATCTCAGCTTTCAATATCCATCCGCTGTTCATACAGCAGGACGCTGCCGGGGTGATGGATGCAGGTCTATCGTCCCTTGCTTCATATATTGAGGATGTCGATAGCACAAGTATCCAGGGAGCCCATTATTACACGTTCGATATTGACCCGGACGTCACTATTGATATCTCAAGTAAGTATGTGTCTGCTTATTCTGACACAAAGACCGGCAGGGTCACCAGGGCCAGGGCATTGATGACAACTTTTTATCCCCAAAACAGCCTATGGGACAGCAGGCCGGGACTGCTGGAGGCGATCGCAGACAGGTGCGGGGGCAGGACCGGCCTGGGTGAGAATGTACTGGAAGCGGGGGATTGGCAGAGTATCAATGAGATGCTGGACCAGGCCGAGACCGAACTGGCGCAGGAGCCGTTTGTTCCCGATACCATGCAGCCGCTTGTCGTGGAGAAGGTGATGGTGAACATCCGGACCGCCGAAGGTGTGGAGAGAAGGGGGGTCACTATTGTTTACCAGTAATGAGCGGGCTGTGGTCGAGCCCAACTCCGACCTGGTGGCCATGGCTCTTGCAGTCATCGGTTTTGTAATATTTATCTCGCTTATGTCACATACGTACCAGGTATACCAGGAGAAGACATTCATTGCACAGCATTACGATGATGCGGCATCCCTGGCCGGGCTGCTCAGGAATGACCCGCTGCTGACAGCCCCCGAGCGTCCTGACCTGATAGATGCATCCAGGGTAGAGTCGCTGGGTGCGGGAGACATCAGCGAATTGGAGGACAGGTACGGAACACGTTATGATTTTTCATTTAAGGTCGAAGTGCCGCCAATTTACAGCAAGGTCGTGGGAACTTCGGAAGACTTGGGCGTATCGGCATCCATTCCTGTGACCATCAGGTTGAACGAGGCCGAAGAGATGCCGGGCACTCTGACGGTAAAGATATGGGAGAAATAGTATGCGGATGATTAAAGATACCAGGGGGTTTTCCAGTTCCATCGATGTTTTGCTATTCCTGGTGCTGGTGTCGGTCAGTGCGGTGCTGCTGGCACCCGCATTGGTGGGCAATATCCAGTTAACGGCACTGCACGATACCAGTGCGACCGAGCACAATTCACAGGTGCTGCTGTCCCTGCAAAACGGCAGGGTGGATGATTTTTCCTATGCTGTGGCCGGTGCCCAGATGGACTACCTGGTGAATGAGACCCTGGGCCAGGATGCTGTGGATTCGGGTATCTACCAGGCTGGCAAGGAACTGGTGGCGGGACGGGAGATAAAGCACAAGACCTTCGCCGATTTGGCCAGCGAGTCGGTGGCGTCCCAGTTCACTATATACCACGATGGTAGTTCTGTGAGGCTGAACCTGCTGACCGACGAGTACAGGGCCAGCCTGGATGCACAGATGCAGGATTACCTTGACGGGCAGATAGGTGAGAGATATAATTACAATGTCTCTGTCGTATGGCGGCCGTTTCGGGATGTGCCCATCGGGGGTGAGACGCATATTGGGCCGACAGTGCCGGATACTGCTTATGTGGAGAGTAGCTGGATCACCATGCCGTATCATACTGAATTTACCAGATACTATGTGGAGGAGCTTATCGATGGAGAGCTGGAGGCTATCGGTCTTGACCTTGGGAATGCCAGTGAGGTGCCAAGGGAAGAGACTGAAGAGCTGATCGCCGGGCATATCAATGATGCAGTAAACAGGACTGTGGATGATGCAGTAGGGACGGTCGTTGAGATGACTATTGAGAAAACGATTGAGAAGGCACAGACTGCCATAAACCAGCAGGTGGATAATGTGGTGCCTGGCAATAATTCGGGTATTAGTGACATTATCATAGATGAGATACTGGCTGAGTTGAGGAACGACCCGGCATTTATCGAGGATGCCAGCCTGGAACTGAGCGAGCAGATCACGGAGTACATGCAGGAAGTGGCCAGGGAGGAGGTGCATGCTGTTATTGCCGGGGATGTGGATGCACTGGCGTCTGATATTACTGATCAGTATGTGAGCAATGCGGCTACGGTTGAGGAGGCAAAGGGTGAGGTGCTGGATTATGTGTTTTCGAGGATCGATATCAGCAGGGCACGGATGACGCTGGCGCTGTGGGATAGGAATTGGTGATGGTTTCGTTTGTTTTCTTATTCTATCATTTATACTCACAGAACAGGATGTCGTGGGTCTGCTGGTTCAAGACGTATTAAAAATTTGTGATTAACATAAGATGGATTATGATAATTTGGTTTATGTTAATTAATATTTATTATCGGGGAGGTCGTCCAGCACCTGTTTCATGCTATTGCGGTAATTGCAGAAGGCACCGTGTCCTTTATCAGTGAGGTGGAGCTGGTAGGGGTTTCCGGCCCACGAATTCTTTCTCCGCTTCGACATATCCGGCGGCCTCGGGTCTTGGTTGGTGCCGCCGGCAGCAATCTCTAACAACCGAGGCCACCGCCCGCACACATCACACCCAACCCAGGCTCAGCGCTGTGCAGAACGAAAGCAGGCTGGAATTATTTATATTTCATTATTAACCACAGATAAACACCGATGAACACAGATAACGGCCATTATGGATTCTAATTTTGATTATGCTGTGGAAATTTAAATATAATCTAATTTTAGCTACAATATCTGCGTTCATCCGCGTTTATCTGCGGTTCCAAACTCGCACAAATCCACAAGGCTGGCTGCCACCCTGCCGCCCTGACGGGCTGCGGTGGCAGGGAAAAGTGCAGAGAGGCTGGGCGGCGGGAGAGCAGAGGTAAGCCCAACCCACACCACGCCCCAACCCACACTCAGCGCATGAGCACCCGCACCCGGTCCGCAGCGCTAGGGCCGAGCAGCCGGGTAAGTGCAGGAGACGCAGCGCAGGCGGGCGGTGGGACAACCCCAGACCTTGCAGACCAGGGCAGCTGGAAAAGCGTTTGTCCTGTCTGATGCCTGGGACCTGTGTAGATACAGAATAAAGTCCATATTCCAGTTATTCGTTAAATTGAATTAACCAATAATGTAGTTATTCGTTATGTTAGATTAACGAAAAACATATATATTTGTTAGGTCTAAGTAATTGATATGTTATCTATAGAAATGTTATTGCAATTTAACAGATGGTGGAAAACACATTCTGTCGAGCATGAACTAGCGCCAGCCTTTAAGCGGGATATGTTTTCAAAAATAGAGAAATACTTGAAATTAAGGCAGATAGTAGCTGTTGTTGGTCTGCGCAGGACAGGGAAGACAACCCTGATGTTCCAGGTAATAGATGATCTTATTAAAGGCGGTGTTGACCCTAAAAATATACTTTATTTCTCATTTGATGAGCATGTGGATGATATACGGTCTCTTGTCACGTTATATTCTGAGAAGATACTTAAAAAAGATATAAGGTCTGAAAATATCTATATCTTTTTGGATGAGATACAGAAACTGGATGACTGGCAGAACAAAATAAAGATATATTATGATATGTATCCGAACATCAAGTTCTTTGTCACAGGTTCGGCATCTGTAAACATACTTTTTGATGCGAAAGAGACTCTTGCAGGCAGGATATTTTATTTTGAGCTGAATGTGCTGTCCTTTGAGGAATTTCTTAGATTTAAGGGCAAAGATGTCGTTTTATTGAAGAATGATGCAGATATATGGAAGCATGAGATAAAGATTGAGCTGGAAAATTATCTTTTAAGACCATTTCCTGAGATGATTGATTTTGATGATGATATCGCAAAGGTCTATGTAAAAGAGAGTATTGTGGAAAAAGCAATATTCAGGGATCTTAGGGTGCTTTTTGATGTGAAGGATATTGAGTTTATAGAGAAGCTTATCATGATCGTGGCATCAAACCCGGGCCTTATCCTGAATCTTGAGGAGGTTTCAAAGGAAGTGGGGAAAAGCAGGCAGACTGTAAGCAATTATATGCGTTATCTTAAAGATTGTTTTATACTTAGGGATGTCAGGAATTTCAGGGGCTCATTCAAGGCATCTTCAAGAAAGCTTAAGAAATATTATCTTATACATCCATGTATCGCTCTTGCGCTTGCAGACGCTTCAAAGGGAAAGGTCGCAGAGAATCTGATCCAGTTTGCTTCAAAAGCAAGTCTTTTCTGGCGTGAGGCGAACAAAGAGGTAGATTTTGTTTTGCAGGATGGTTCTAAGATATTGCCGGTCGAGTCCAAATATACTTCTAAGATCAGGATGCGTGACCTGAAGGGTCTTCTGAGATTCATGGATAAGTTTGGCGTTGATACAGGTCTTGTGATAACGGAAGATTATGAAGCATCGGAAGTCTATAAGGGTTTCAATATACAGTTTATACCACTTTGGAAATATGTTTTAGACATAACCGCACAAAAAACCATTTAAACTGCCCGGTGTAATTATTTGCATGGCAACCCTGAAATCTTACTAACCATTGTAAATAATTTAAATACAGTGATAAATACAATTGAAACAAAGGGGTCGAATGTGAGGCAATTCCTCACTGGAATTTATCAAGAAGATGCTGGTAAAAATCCCTCTCAACACCATCTGCCTGCCTTACCAATCTCTCTACGATAAGTTCAGGTGTGCTCTTAGCCACATAATTATACCTCGGGTTCCGATCCACGATCAGGTTAAGGTTCTTATCCAGCCCACGTGCTTCAATACCGTCAACCCGCACAGGTGCCGATGTATGTTCCATTATATTCTCTGCAAGGTGGCTCACGAACACACCGATCGCCCGTGGATTACCGGCAAGGGATTCAAGTATGCCGCCGATTATCCTGGCTGATGCCCCGGGTTCGGTGATGGACTCCAGTTCATCCGCCAGTACCGCCATCTTTCCCGTTCCCGATACAACAGAGAATTCCTTTATAGTGGACTCAAAAGCACCCGCATCCATTGTGCCGCCGGATTTACCAAAATAATATATCTCATCCACTAACCCCACAACTGCAGCTTCGGCAGGCACAGGAAATCCCATATGGGACAGTATCAAGGTCTGGCTGACCAGGTCCAGTGTGGATGTCTTGCCGCCCGAGTTAACCCCGCTCAGTACGGCCACCTGTTCAGGTGAATAACCATCTCTGTCGTAATTGTGTTCCCTGGCTCCAAGTGAATAATTGACAGGCTCCACATTCCCTGGAAGGAACATGTTTATGCCGCCCTTGATATCAATTCCTGCTTCATCGACTATCTGCGGGGTAACAAGCCCCCTGTCCATTGCAAAGAGCCCGATAGCGAACCACATATCCAGTTCCATGGCTTCCGATACAAGCTGGCGGGCAGTATCCTTAAGCCCTGACAGACTGCGGGCAGTTTCCTTTAATATCTTCATGTTGCGGTTTGCCAGTTCAGCATGGAGGTACTGCCTGAGCTGTTCAACTATCTCCATGTCAGCCTGGATAGTAGTAACGATATCATTGGAAAAAAGACCATCCAGGTACAGTCCTTCTTTAGGATTCAAGTCCATATCCTTAATAATAACTAAGACCGAATCTTTTATGATCTGCCTGTAACGTTCGGCCATCTCCCTGCCCAGCAGGTCCCTGACCTCACCATCTACCGCATCCAGCAGGTCTTTACCGGTCAGGGTAACGGTACTGCTGTTAAGGTATTCCTTGAAACGTGTATCAGCATTTTTTTCGGCAGCTTTTATTGTGCCATCCAGTTGTTCCAGAGCCGATTGTATTCTGTCTACATCAGGGTCGGAACCAATCTTTACCCCACCATCATCCGCCACCCGATCCAGTATAATCTCAAGACGGCTGACATCGGATCGTTTGATACTGGAAAAGAAATGGCTGTTGGTATCGATGACCAGGTCATAGGCCTGTGCAGCTGATGTAATAGATGCGAGGTTGCCGGAAAATAAAGCGATTTCCAGTTCAGGGACTACTTCCCACGCTTCCAGTGCCACCAGGTTTGTATATGTGATATTTGCATTGTAGGGCAGGTCAACGCCTTCGAGTTTCATTGAGGCCGTTACGTGGTGGTACGATGCTGCTGCATCTGCAAGTTCCCTGGGTGAGCCTGCCAGTATCACGTCTATTGCGTGTCCAAAACCCGCCAAAGCCATCTCATATTCATCATGGTCTGCTGCCACCAGCACCCTGTCCCGTACTTTTTTCAGGGTGGTTCCTTTTATTGGCTTTACACCTTTTAGTGCGGTTTTCAGGTCTGCGATACCGTTTTCGACTTCAGCGATCCCGCTGACCATCAGGCATGATCTAGAAACACCGGTCATTACTGACATGATCTTTTCTTTTTTCGAGGAAGGCAGGGGAAAATAAATATTGAGCTTGTCCTTCGCATATGGGGTGCTGGCGTATGACCGTATGATGTCAAGCAGTCTCCTGTAGACACGCCATGCCTCTTTCGTTCTCAGGAAATCATCAGGTGAGAAGTTCTCGTCCCTGAAAATAAATCCCTGTACAAGAGTTACAGCATTCTTCTGGCCAACACCCGGAGCACCTGCAATGGCAGCCACGTCATGCCGCTTGAATGCATCCAGTACAGTATTCTCTGACCCGAAATGCTCAATAAGGCGCTGAGCGGTCTTTTCACCTATTCCGGGAATTTCCCTGATCTCACTCATTCGTGACATTTTAGTGAGGTTAAATGATATATGGTTTATGTTTCAATCATTTTTTATTCCGAAACTAAAATATCCACTTATTTACCAAAGATTAATTATAACTCAATGCTCTTAATGAATGAACAAATGACCCAAAAACCCACAAAGAACAGCACAATGCCACCCTCCAAAACCGCCATAAATAAGCAGGTTATCTATGATGTCAGCAGCGAGCATGCACATGGAATTCTGTTAAGACTCGCTGATGAGGATGCGAATATCTCGAAAAGGATACAAGAACTGGCGCTGGAATACCTTACAGATGTGGATCCAGATGGTATCGCAGAGGATATCTTCTATGATCTGAACATCCTTGATGTTGATGATGTCTGGAAAAACTCAGGAAGCACGAGATACGGGTACGTTGATCCTTATGAACTGGCCTTTGAGATGTTTGAAGAAGCACTGGAGCCTTATATTGACGATCTCAGGAAATGCCGGAAGCTTTCAATGGATGAAAAGGCAAAACTTCACTGCATTGGGATATTGAAAGGGATTGATCAGTTCGAACGGGAAGGCACCACAGAATTTAAGGATTGGGCTGTCGATGCCCCTCATGAAAAATTCATGCAGGTTTTTAAGGAGTGGAGGGAAGAGAACAAGAATCCTAAAAATTTAGAAGAGATGGATGAGTTCATAAAGAGAAATTTTCCCAAATGGTATGGAAGTATTTTGAAAGAATGAATAATATATTTGGAGAAGGTCATGTCACCACAGAAAAAATGGGGCTTTAATCCTGACGCCGGAGGGATAAAAATCCCTGACCCGGTTAAACATGATGTTGAGAAGCGTATTACAAGCATTGCTGAGAAGCACTATAAAGGGAAGTACACACGCCTGGATATTCGCTTCAAAGGTCAATTTTGTTACATTGATGCATACCAAGAGCCAGAAGTCAGCAATGACTGGCCTCCCGAGGACTGGCCGGAGACAAAAGAAGAGTATATTGAACGGCTCCGAAACACCCCTGTCCATCTATGCAGGCTTCGATATTTTGGCGATGATCAATGGGGCTTTGCATTCTATACATACAGCAATGAGAAGTATGAATTATGCATGTACCCTGATGGCGAGTTCTTCGGAAAACCTGAGGATGCATTCCTCGCTTCAGCAATGTATCTTCAGTAAATGGTGGAAAATAAATGCGAGGTAATAAATGATGAATATTTACCTGTCTTTTCATACTTCACCAGCAGTTACCCGGAGCCTTCAAGCCTTGACAACTTCTGCAGACGCTCCACCCGTCTATAAGATAAAGTAACATTTTACCCTTCCTCCCCATCCCGGCTGTTCCCGATCGCTTCCCTGGTCCATGCATCAAGTTCAATATTGTATCTGGCAGCTAATTCCCTCAGTTCCCTTGCTGTTATTTCAAGATCATCCTCATCGGCCAGATCCCCCATCCGAAGCACATGCTCATATGAGGCAACAGCTTCATCAGGATAATTGCCCTTTTCCATGATGCGGGCAAACCCTACCCGAATGAAAGAGTCGTCCGGCATCAATTCCATGAGTTTCCCATACTCATTCCTGCACTCATCCAATCTTCCCATACCACCGAGATAATCAGCAATATCCATACTGGTATAAACCCATTGTTCCTGGTTCTGGTCTTTATGGAATAACTGGACCTGGCGCAGTATATCAAGCCCTTCCTCTCCAAGTTCCGGGTGGTCAGAAACAATTAATCTAAAATGGCGCAGTAATTCACCAAGCAATCCCCTTTGCTCAGCCAGGGGTTTCAGTATCCTGAATAGTTCCAGGGCCCTGACAACATCCCCCGCTCTTTCAGCATCAGACGCCAGAAATGTTAGATTTTCAAGAACCAGTATTGTATCATAAGGTGCTGCCTTTTGTAGATCATCCCATTTAGCATAATAGAATCCATTACCCAGTACCTGCCTGGGAGGGGGAGCTTTCACAAATGAAAAACAGCACTTCTTGAATTTTTTACCACTTCCGCAGGGACAGGGTTCGTTGCGGCCTACTTTCCTGGTGAGAGGCAATACATTGCGCTCATTCAACGTATTTGCTATCTCCAATCTTTTAAGCTCAATAGCTATGGATTTTTCTCGCTGCTCAAGCTTTTGGTCTGCATAACACTCTTTTTCGTATTCTTTTTCGTATTCTATTTCCCGTCTGACCTGGCGTTCGCCGACCTGTTCCGGATCATAAAAGTTCAGCAGATCATTATTATACATGCCATGAGGCTTTTTCCTGTCTATCAACAAATCGTCCCTGTTAATGATAAATTCATCAATAACGCCACGATCGAAAGCCTTCTCCAGAACAGGGATGGATGACGGATCACCCATATCCAAAATAGACCCGGCAGCAAATCCCAGGAATTTCAGGTCATCCTTTTCTGAAAACAACTCATGCAGAAATCTGGAAATACGTTCTTGCTCATGAGGATAATGCAGAGCTATAGCTACCAACCCGTCCACGGCAATACTGCGGGACCGCCAAAATTTATTATCCCTTTCATGGGCATGAATGAACTCCTCAAGGAGGGAAATTGCTGGCGGACCGATACGTCCGAATACTGTGGGCAGGTCTTCCATAATCCAATCATCCTCAACTTCATAAGCCAGGATAAGTACATTAACCAGTTGGGGGAGCGCCCGTGGGTCTGCCAGCATGCCGAGCAGTTTCACAGCATGGAGGGGCATCCACTGCTTATTGTCCTCGGCTTCCCAATAGTCATCATCCTGGAGGACATCACATAACGGGATCACTGCTTCCTGTTCTTTTGCAAGAATGGCTTGAACCAGCTCCATTGGAACTTGATCCCCCATTTCTTCCAGCTTACTCAATAACTCTTGAATAGATTGGTGGGTAAACACTTTTTGTACCTCAAAATTTAATATGCATCCTGTGCTATTCTGTGGATGTCAGGACAATAAGTTGGCACAGGGCTACAATGTGGGGCGACTAAATAGGTGCGCTGTAAGCCTTACCCACATGACTTACCATTTCCTCGGTAGACACCTGTGCCAGATAATACTTGGAATCCAAAACACTTTAATCTAACGGTTTCTCAAGAAAATGTAAATTTCAGACAGGATATACAGGATTGACAGGATACGATCCAATCCTGTATATCCTGTCAGAAGGTTTGATTGAATCTGAGAAAACTCCCTATCTTGAGGTCGAGATGCGTTTATACTTTCCTATACGTTAAAAAGAATAGATAAAATCTCCTTGTTTCATCCCTTCTTCCTCCGCTTCTTCGCCCCTGTCTGTTCACCATAAGCAGTCTCAATAGCGCGCTTGCTGATCTCTTCATAATACCCGCCCATTTTCTCTACAAAATCCTCCTTGCTGTCCCAGAATTGAGGTGTTCCCAGCCGTTTGATAACTGCAGCAGACACATCAGGCGGCGATATACTAACTGAAAAAGATTCACTCTCTCCCGCCTCCCAGAAATCATCCATAGACAAAGCAGCTTCCTCCTGTCCAGCATCCTCACCGGCCGGAAGTGCCTCTGGTCCAGGCGGGCTTTCATCATCTACAGTGCGCTGTTTGCGAAGAGCCGCAGTAATATCATCCTTTGTCCTGCCCCGCAATTCAAATATCATAAAAGGGTCGCGGTCAAACTCTTCCGCTAAAATATAATACAGTGCGGCAATGTGTTTGCATGGATTTGCACTGTCCGGGCATGAGCAATAGGTCTTTATATCCTTTGACTTTCCAGGGAAAAGCGACATACCTGCAGCTTCAAAGGCATCTTCAATATCATCTGGCATCTCGCCTGCAAGAAGTTTTGCCGCAAATATAGCCTTTTGTGACATCTCTTCTATTACATGATCCCATGCCCCTTCGGTGAGGGGTTTGATCTCGATAGTAACGAAATAAGGTTTACTGACCGAACCCTGGACAGTTGCCTCTACCTTTCCGGCTGAGAGTTCAAAATCAAGTACCTGGCCTTTTCTGGCATACCGTCTTCCCCGCTCAAGCCGGTTGCTCCAGCCAAAGGATTCCAAGACACCTACCCAGCGTTTTGACCACCAGGTATCCCCGATACTGCCCCTCTTGCTCTTGGCTTTGATACCGCCTTCCACTTCTATTGGCTTTGAAGGGGCATAGCCGCCCCAGAAGTCATTACGCCAGGCCATTGTTCAACCCTCGTTTCCATTATTCATCTATTACCGTCGCTTGCCTTAATGCAAATAGATCCTTCAACTGCTCGGTCGACATCTCTGTCAGCCAGCCCTCGCCTGCACCTATGACATTCTCAGCAAGTGCTTTCTTATCCTCTATCATTTCATCTATCCTTTCTTCAAGAGTCCCTTCGCAGACAAACTTGTGGACCTGTACATTCTTGGTCTGCCCGATCCTGAATGCCCGGTCTGTCGCCTGGTTCTCAACAGCAGGGTTCCACCAGCGGTCAAAATGGAACACATGACTGGCACGGGTAAGGTTCAGGCCCACCCCGCCTGCTTTAAGCGAAAGGATGAATATCCGGGGTCCGCCCTTTTCTGAAAATCTCATAACCATCTGGTCCCTCTGTTTCTGGGACACTCCGCCATGCAAAAAAAGCACCTCTTGGCCAAAGACATGCTGGAGATGGGCTTTAAGCATATTGCCCATCACTGCGAACTGGGTAAAGACCAGGGCAGCATCATCTTCAGCGATCACCTCTTCCATCATCTCGGTAATCCGGTTCAACTTGCCTGAGCGTCCCGGCAGTGCTGAACTATCACCCAGGAACTGCGCCGGGTGATTGCATACCTGTTTCAGCCTTGTAAGTGCCGATAACACGATCCCTTTTCTTTCAATTCCTTCAGAGTCCTCAATCCTCATAAGCACATCTTTAACAACAGCTTCATAGAGTGTAGCCTGCTCTTTTGTAAGATTGCAGTAGACTTTAGTCTCAATCTTATCAGGCAGGTCTGTTATGATGGTGGGGTCCGTCTTGAGGCGGCGCAGGATGAATGGCGAAACAATATTTCGAAGCTTCATGCCTGCCTCTTTGTCATTATACCGCTCGATTGGCATTGCAAAACCTCTCCTGAACCCTTCTGCCGAGCCAAGGTAGCCCGGATTCAAAAACTCCATAATAGACCAGAGCTCTGATAAACGGTTCTCAACAGGAGTGCCTGTAAGAGCTACGCGGTAGTCTGATTTGATCTTGCGGACAGCCTGGGATTGCTTTGTGAACTGGTTCTTGATGTTCTGCGCTTCATCCAGCACAACCCCGCTCCAATCCACCTTTTTGAACATCTCCTCATCCCTGTGGGCAAGGGCATAGGTGCTGATCACCATGTCGAACTTGACAGCTTCAGAATAGAATTTATTTGTCCTGACCCGGGCCGGGCCGTGATGTATCATAACCCTGAGGGACGGCGCAAACTTTTCCGCTTCTCGATACCAGTTCCCGACTACGGAGGTGGGACATATCAAAAGAGTGGGTTTTTTAACGCCCTCTTCTTTATCCTTTATAAGCAAAGCAAGAAGCTGGATTGTCTTGCCAAGTCCCATATCATCAGCAAGACATGCTCCCAGCCCGTACTGCCGTAAAAATGTAAGCCATGAGAAGCCCCTGACCTGATAGGGGCGAAGCTCACCTACAAAATCACCAGGCTGTGTTAGCTCATCTATTCCGGTTCTGCCTGATAAACGCTCAAACAGCTCTGATAACACCCCTGATGCATTAAATCCGCCAACCGGAAGACCAATATTCGATTCTTCCAGTCCTATACTCAGCCTGAGGGCTTCATCCAGTTTCATCTCGCCGGTTTTTCCGGATTTGAAGAACTTAATAGCAGCTGCGATATCTTCTTTTTTGACCTCTACCCATTCTCCCCTTATGCGCACAAGCGGCTCTTTGAGGTTTACAAGATTCTCAAATTCCTCTTCACTTACCGGCTCACCGCCAAGAGCGAGCTTCCAGTCGTACTGGATGATCGAGTTAAAACCGAACAATCCCTTGCTGTTTTTAGGGTCTTGCTTTGGTTTTACATTTAATGATACGCCAAGCTTAGAATCTGATCCCCCTTTTTTCCACCATGGAGGGATAAGGACCCCGAATCCGCTCTCAGAGAATAAAGGTACAGCCTCTTTTAAAAATGTATATGCCTGTTGCGTGGTAAGCTGCGCGGTAGTGGGTCTTGGAGTATGGAGGCTGTCCTCGATCCGGGGGTATAGGCGGGAGGCTTTCCCGAGATCGGCAAGAAGCTTTTCCTGGGGATGGTCGAATTTACGGTTTAGGAAATGAAGTGTATCTTTTGACTCTCTCCAGACGTTCTCAGCAGGTACAAGCAAGCTCGGGTCATCAGAAGCCTGGAGAAAATAGCGTAGGTTCCAGGTATCTGATTCTTCGTCAATAGGGGGTTCAAGACGGAACGATGTGCGAAATTCTGATTTTTCAATTTCGTGTATCGGAGCTTCCCATAATTGTAATCCCTTTGAAAGGTTTTTAAGAATTGACTTATGGACTTGTATCGGTTCTCCGGTTGCAAGGGATTGTAACCATACTTCTGAGATGCCGGGCTTTTTTGACCTGATCTCTGAGATCGACATCCAGTTTTGGATACAGCCGTTAACGGCACTATTGAGAAAATCCGAT
The DNA here is from genome assembly GCA_030600695.1 of Methanosarcinales archaeon. Lineage (GTDB taxonomy): Archaea > Halobacteriota > Methanosarcinia > Methanosarcinales > Methanocomedenaceae > Methanocomedens_A. The sequence goes on from JAUVLO010000016.1 coordinate 14,172, forward strand.
AGGAATGCCTTCTGGACATTTGGAACCTTATTCTGGAGGAGTGCCCTGCAAACAGGTGGCATTGACTTTGTAAGCATTGAGAAGTGCATTCTGTCGTCTTCATCATTCAGCATGTACTGCCATCTGGGAAATACCTCATTGTTCTCAGAAACAACTATACCGGGAACAAAATGTTGTTTTGATAATAGTTCCAGTGAAAATTTTGAAACGTTACTCCAGAACCTCAGATCGGTTCCTATGACTGTATTGTCATGTTCTATCCACGCTCCTGAGACTGAGCTGAGTAATGAAACTGCATCTTCGGGAGGGATGCTTAAACCTTCGATTTTCCATGGTATTAAACCCACTGGCTCATCTGTCTCCCCACTGCCGTTATCTCTTAGTAGGTCCGGTGACGCCTGGGGCGACCTGGATAATGTAGGGAGTGATAGAAGCACATCATCCTTGCGGGTCTTGGTACTGGTAATGTTGGCATTGATAACTTCCAGGAGTTCTATCAGCATCTTCAGGTCTTCACGTGCAGCCTGGAATGGATGTGGGCGGGGTTTGCTGGCTGATAATTTTGGAGGACGGCCCCGGCGTTTGATAGTGGAAGCTGTAGACGACTCGCCCCATATAAAAAAATCTCCCTGATCGTCTATTGTTTCTGATGGTTTCCAGGTTCCATGTAGAGCTATCATTGTATCTGTGAAGTTACGTTATATCCCTTTTATTTGTACATAAATTTTGTCTTTTTCGTGTCGTGCATGAATAAAAAACATCGTCGTCAAACTCAACCAGTTCAAGGCACTCTACGATGAGCTTGAAGCGGAATTCAAGCAATCATAGACCGATGGTGTGAAATTGATAGAAGCGGTGGTGAACTGGTTGGTGGCGGCGTAAGTACGAATCTATTTATAGAATATGGGAATGATAAAAATATATGGAGATCACAGAGGCTGATGTAAATCGACCATTAGCAGAACTGGTCGAAAGCAGTAGAGAAAAAGTTGTAATTGAGGATATAGGTGATTATTATGACATCTTTTTCAGTATAGAATCCACGGTTTTAAATTTCTGGCAAAAAAAACCAGCTCTTAAAGATAAAACTGTGTTATCTGCGTATCATAAACTTAAAAAAGATTTCGATGGGCAAAAGGAAGGCTCGCTTGCAGATGAAATTTCAAAATCTGTGAAAGCTATGTTGGTGCATAACAAAATTGAGGGGGAAAGGAGTTATACTTATGGGGAGATTAATTCATGTGTTAAACATTTAATCAAACTTGTAAACCAACACAGGAGCCCAAGTAGAATCGGATATTTGCAATGGATACAGACATTTTTTGAAGGTAATATGCCTAAAACCGATACAGAGATTTGGGAATATATCCAAAAATACGAAAGCTGATAATCACCGTGAAATTACCATGATCATTGTCGGAATCGATCCGGGACTTGCAACTGTTGGTTTTGGAGTCATACAAAAAGCAGAAGAAAAGATCATTCCTGTAAGCTATGGATGTATTCGGACATCTGCTAATAAACAAACACCAGAGCGCCTTTTGGAGATATATAACGAAACCAATGCACTGTTTGAAAAGTACAATCCGCAAACTGTCGCTATTGAAAAACTTTTTTTCAATAAAAATGTCACATCTGCAATGAGGGTAAGTGAAGCAAGAGGAGTGATATTACTTGCAGCACAACAAAAACAAATACCCATATTTGAATATACACCTGCCCAGATCAAGAAGGCTATAACAGGTACAGGACACGCTGATAAACGACAGATGCAGGAAATGATAAAAAGTCTTCTGGGCCTGGACGAACTGCCCCGGCCTGATGATGCGGCTGATGGTCTTTCGATTGCTTTATGTCATATACACATAATGAGATAATGATATGATCTCACATTTATATGGCGAAATTGCGCAATGTGGTGAAGGTTTTGTAATAATTGATGTACAAGGTATCGGATATCATGTTAATGTTCCACAACCGGCATTGCAGGAACTCACGGAAAAAGGAAACGCAAAAGTAAAAGTAAAACTTCATACCCATCTTAATGTCAGGGAGGATGCCCACAACCTCTATGGATTCATGAACACAACCGAACTTGGGATGTTCAAATTAATAATCAATGTTTCAGGAGTCGGCCCCCAGATAGCAATGAAAATCCTTTCTGATATAAAAATAGAAGATTTCGCCAGTGCAATACTCAATGAAGATGAAAAAGTCCTTACCAGTATTTCAGGAATTGGCAAGAAAAATGCTAAGAGACTGATACTGGAATTAAAGGATAAGATGAAAAAGAAAATGGAAGGATTTGTTCCCACCGGCACAAGCAATGTAAATTATGATGCAGTAAGTGCTCTTGTATCATTAGGTTTTCAACAAAGAGAAGCAAAGGAAGCTGTAGATGCTGTATCTGCTGGTGTTAAAGAACCCACTATCGAAGCATTGATCAAGGCAGCACTTTTAAAATTAAAAGAAGTTGAAGAATAATCATGGAAGAAAGAATCATATCTCCTTCTGAACTGGATCAGGAGCAGGAAGATACTACCATCCGTCCCATAAGACTTGATGAGTTTATAGGACAAAGTGTCATTAAGGAATCCATAAAAATAGCTATCGAAGCCTCAAAAAAACGAGGTGAGCCGCTCGACCATATCTTATTTTCAGGACCGCCAGGGCTTGGGAAAACCACACTGGCACATATTATAGCAAATGAGATGGGAGTCAGCATAAAAAGTACCTCCGGACCGATCCTGGAAAAGCCCGGTGATCTTGCTGCCATACTTACTTCACTTAAACGGGGAGATGTGCTCTTTATTGATGAGATACACCGCATGAATTCAATAATTGAGGAAGTACTGTATCCTGCAATGGAGGATCTGGAAATCGATGTCATGATAGGCGAGGGGGCAAGCGCCAGGTCAATAAAACTCAACCTTGAACATTTTACCCTTATTGGCGCAACTACAAAGATAGGACTGCTGAGTTCACCGCTCAGGGATAGATTTGGAATCACATTCAGGCTTAATCATTACACTATCGATGAACTTGTTGAGGTTGCGCATCGAAGTGCTTCTATCCTGCATATTCCCATAACCCCGGACGGGACTATTGAAATTGCTAAACGCGGCCGTGGAACGCCAAGAATTGTTAACAGGCTGCTCAGGCGTGCAAGGGATTTTGCAGTTGTCAGGGCCGATGGAACGATAACCCGGGATGTTGCTGATGATGCACTGACCATGCTGGGTATAGACAAGCTGGGCCTGGATGAACTTGACAGGCGCATTCTTACTGTAATAGCAGATGATTTCGAGGGTGGACCTGTGGGTTTGAAGACAATTGCCATTTCAGTGGGGGAAGAGGTCAGGACTATTGAAGATGTATATGAGCCGTATCTTATCCAGGTGGGATTCATTCAACGTACTCCCCAGGGCAGGAAGACCACACTGGCAGGGAAAGAGCATTTGATCCAGTAGTTTTGGAGATTTTTCAATACCTGGATACAGGGAGACTTTTTAATTTATTCTGATCAAGCATGATAAATGGATCATGGCAAAGAAGATCAACCACAGAGACACACAGAGCGTTATTGTATTCTATGTGTTCTGTGTGCACTCTGTGGTTATAAACCTTCCAGGAAATAATAAAAAGTATCTATTTTTCCTACCAATATCCTTTTAAAAGGTTGAGAACCAAAAATAAAAAACTATCGATTCTTGTGCCTGTTAGAATTAGGCTTCTTTCTGGAGATGCGTTTATTATTATTGTTATGTTTAATTCCAACTTGCACCGACCTTTTCATTTCAGCTTTTTCCAGAGCAGGCAGCTTTTCTTTCCTTATCACAACATCATTAAATTTCAATACATCTTTAAAATTATCATTATCCTTCCTGGAAACGATATTTATTGCCTTGCCTTCTTTTCCAGCTCTTGCAGTTCTTCCGATCCTGTGGATATACTGTTTACTCTCCCTTGGAATATCGTAATTGTAAACATGAGAAACACCATTAATATCAAGCCCCCTCGCAGCTACATCTGTGCATACAAGAACTTCAGCTCTCCCTTCATGGAATTGCTTCATAACATTGTTCCGCTGGTTCTGGGTTAATCCGCCATGAATTGCCCGGGCTTTCACGCCTGAAGATCTCAGGTTCTTGGCTATCGTATCAGTATATCTTTTAGTATTACAGAAAACCATTATCAATTCTGAGTTTTCATTCTTCAGTAGATGCAAGAGCAACGAAAATTTCATATTATCCTGGACTCTGTAATATATCTGGTCCAATAGTGTTGCATCGATATAAGACTCAACTTGTACATGGATCGGTTGATCCATATATTTCCTGCCAAGCCTGGAAATATCTTTTGAGATCGTTGCAGAGAACAAAAGGGTCTGCCGGTCCTGGGGACATGTATTAATTATTTTAGTCACATCCTCCTTAAATCCCATATCTAACATCCGGTCTGCTTCATCAAGCACCAGTGTTTCTACCTTATCAAATTTAATGGTCTTTCTATTGATATGATCAAGTATCCTGCCCGGTGTTCCTACTACCACATCAGCAGTCTTTAAGCCCCTGATCTGCTGGCTGATACCTACACCACCATATACTGCCATAATTTTTAAAGGGCTGAACTTTGAGAATTTCGTTAAAGCACCTGCGACTTGCTCTGCCAATTCCCGGGTGGGAGTCAGGATCAATGCCTGTATCCCTTTTCCTTTTTCAGCATTCTGTAATATGCCACAAGCAAATGCCAGGGTCTTTCCTGAACCAGTGGCCGAACCGGCTATAATATCTTTTCCTGCAAGGATCAACGGGATCGATTTTTCCTGTATTTCGGTAGGATTATCGAAATGCTCATATTTTATAGATTTTAGAAGAGGCACACTAATGCCAAGATTTTTAAATTTATCCATATTTAAACTTTCCATATTTTTTCAAAAAAAAGCTGCTTAATTGCTTTTGCTTTTTTTTGTCCACTTCGTTAAGTTATTAAAAACAATTAAGAGCTATTAGCACAACTGTATGAAAGTTAAGATTAATTTACGCTTAAAAGTTGTTGGGCTTTCTTAATGTTTGTCTTTGCCTTATAGTTATGCCTATTTTGGGGTATAGAATAATATTTTTTTCCTTCATATTCAAAATGCAAATTTTTGTTATGTATACCAGACAAAACACTGAATTACTTCAAAACGCCTGCCAGCCCCCTCCACAAGGGCGGATGGAGTTGATTGAGATGGGGACCCGGCATAAGTGAAGGCGATTTAAATGGGTGTGGTTTAATCAATTTGATTTTACTTTAGTGCAACAATTGAAGGAATTATTTGATCTAACCCAGATTCAATGTACATAACACCAAATAATGCTTCAATTATGGTTCCTTTTACATGATTAATTGTTTCTTCTTTAATCTCAGATTTATTTGGATCAAAATGAATTCTGAAATCGTACAAATCCCATTTATCACATATCCTTGCTAAATTTTCATTTGATGCAAAATTTGATCTTTTTTCAGTTAATTCTCCAACATTTGAAATATTTGGTTCCCAAAGAATTTGAACTAATGCTAAATCAATTGCAGCATCACCAATTAGTGCTAAGACTTTAGCTGCTTCATCCATATTTAAATAGGGTTCAAAATTAAAATCAAAACCAACTTTTGAAGAATATATATTTAATTCTGTGAATAAATTCTTAACACTTGGCTGAATGAAAGATAAGACAACTAAATCTGGTTCAGCAAAATTATAATGTATGTTTTTTTCTAACTCACCAAGTTTATATTTTATAACATTTTGAATGCCATGGTCAATTTTTTTAATTTGGTTTATCCAGTTTGTAACCTTTTTTCTTTCTTTTATGTTATTTTCAGGAAGCTGATTTATTCGATGTTCTAATTCTCTTTCAATTTCTGGAAAATTATCGAAAATTCCTTGAATATTCCATTTCAATTTAAGGTACGACGAATCACCCATTTTATTATTCATTGATTATCTCACACCCCACACACAATTAAATTTTTTTATTCATGGACTGGTATTTTTGTGAATTAATGATGCTGTTGGGTAAATAATAAATCCAGTTAATAATTTAATAATGTTTCGATAGACATTGACTAAAATTCACATATCTTCTAACGAAAAGCGCCTGCCAGCCCCCACACCACAAGAGCGGATGAAGCAGAGCGGGACGGGCACACTGGCAGAGTGAAGACAAGAGGGGGCGGCAGGTAGATTTACTTTGATTCTATTTGAGATAATTTTTATACTCGTTCAGGTATCTTCTGAAAAACCATTGCAGAAATATATTAATCAAAAAAAGAGCAAGTGGTTTTACGAAGTTGCAAGCCTAACTTAACGCTATTGCGGTTTTGAGATGTGCGAAAATTAAGTTTCATAAGACATAAATAAAAGGAATTAAATTAGTGAACTATGGACCCATTCAATGCCATAACACTTGCAATATTTTTACCTTTTATCTTTGCAGGACTTATTCCTGCTGCTGAGAAGATCTTGAAGCATTATGTAGGCTGGCTTGCAGCCGCAATTGCACTTGTAAGTTTTATGCTCATCGCAAGCGTGCTGCCACATGTCATTCATGATGGACCTATATCCGGTGCAGTTCCATGGTTGCCGAGTGTCGGTCTTGATTTCGGTCTTTACATAGACGGGCTGGGTATTCTCATAGCGTTCTTAGCATCGGGTATTGGCGTGATCATCATGTCCTACTCAAACGGCTACATGTCCCACAAAGAGGATCTGCCAAGATATTATATGTGGCTTCTTTTGTTCATGGGTTCCATGGTAGGAATGGTATTCTCTGCAAACACGATCCTGTTGTTTATTTTCTGGGAACTTACAAGTATCACATCCTATATGCTTATCGGCTACTGGCGCGATAAACCGGAATCTATCTACGGTGCAACAAAATCATTGATCGTGACAGCAGCAGGCGGACTTGTCATGCTGGCAGGGTTTTTGTTCCTTCATTCGATCACTGGCACCTTTGACATACCTACTATCCTTCAAAACGAAGCATTGATCCAGACCGTAAAGGATCATGACCTCTTTCTTATAACACTGGTATTGATTTTCATAGGCGCTGCCGCAAAATCGGCACAGGGCCCATTTTACATATGGCTTCCAAATGCCATGGAAGCCCCGACGCCGGTCAGTGCTTTTTTGCATTCGGCAACAATGGTCAAGGCAGGTATTTATCTTGTAGGAAGAATGCATCCGATTTTTTCAGGCACAGATGCGTGGTTTATTCTTGTAGCCGGCACAGGCATGATCACAATGGTAATGGCAGGGTTTATGGCATTCCGGCAGACTGACATCAAAGGCATACTCGCATATTCCACGATCAGCCAGCTTGCTTATATCATAACAATGTTTGGCTATACCACATATCACCACCCCGGAATTGGTGTGGCAGCGGCAGCATTCCATATAGTGAACCATGGGACATTCAAGGCATGCCTGTTCCTTGTAGCCGGAATAATAGCACATGAAACAGCCACACGTGATATCAGGAAAATGGGTGGTCTTCGGCGCGAGATGCCGATAACATTCATCATAGCGGTAATTGGTGCCCTCTCGATGGCAGGCATTCCGCCCCTGAATGGTTTTTTAAGCAAGGAGATGTTTTAT
>JAUVLO010000041.1 GCA_030600695.1 Methanosarcinales archaeon
GACAGCGGCGTTTCAATATGCCCCTCCGGCACCGGTTCAATCAACATCAGCCGTTTATCAACACCAGGAACACGGTTATGGACCACATCCTCCAGCCCATCCGGCCCCAGTTGTCCGCCGAAGGCATAGAAATCCAGTTCCCTGACAGTGGGCTCAACCAGCGGGAACGTGACCATAGTATTCCCTGGCAGGTAGATATGAGCCTTGGCAAGCCCACCCGGTGTGGCCTGTACCAGCTTCCTGCCAGTGATGCCGTGTTCATCCAGCGCTAGTTCCACCATGAACGACCTGACCACCCCCGGAATAATGATATCAATATCGCTGCCTTGTGACACATCACCCCTGGCAAGGCTGCCGTATACATAACTTTCAAATCCCGCATTTCCCAGGGAATACATCACACCGGCCGCCATTTGCCTGAGATTCTCAAGCAGTTCCCACTGCCCTTCCTCATAAGTGACAGTTCTTTGGTGTCCCATGGTTGCGGTCTTGCGGCGCATTCAATATCCAGAATTGCCTTCAATCCTTATAAAACACAAAGTCTAAAATGTAAAGCCCCATTAATACAGGTGCATGAAAATCATCTCAGTGACAGGTTATAAAAAATCCGGCAAGACCACCCTGGTTGAACAACTGGTGCAGGAACTGGCCAAATGCGGCAGTGTGGGCACAGTAAAACATATGCCTGCTCATGACCTGGATCCCGTCGGTACAGATACACGACGGCACATGGATGCCGGTGCCAGGGCAGTACTGGGTGTAACCCACTCAGGCACAGCAAAATTCATCCCAGGAACCGACCTTGAGAATGCCCTTGATGAACTGGCAAACAGCGGCATGGACTATGCAGTGGTCGAAGGGTTCAAGGACAGCCGCCTGCCAAAAATCATACTGGGAGACCTGGAACTGCCGGATGAGGTAGCAAGGCTGGATAGTATCGTTGACCTGGCAGATGAAGTACTTACAAACCTGCTCGACATTATAGAGCAGCAGCCTGAATACCATACCCTTGATTCCCTTATTGCAAAAGTGCGGCAGAATCCCAGGATTGCAGAAGCAGGAGCAATCGGAAGTTTTACAGGCATCGTAAGGGAGAAGACCGGGGACGTGGTAACAAAAAGCCTGGAATTCGAATCCTACGATGAAGTAACTAACAATAAGATCCGCTTCATAGAAACCGACCTGAAAGCATGTGAAGGCATCCTGGATGCCAGGATACACCACCGCGTGGGCAGGATAAAAGCAGGGCAGGATATCTTATATATCGTAGTTGCAGCCTCGCACAGGCAGCAGCTCTTCAAGGCCCTGTCAGATGCCATAGAGCGAGTGAAGTCAGAGGTTCCCATCTGGAAAAAGGAATACACAACCACAGGCGAATTTTGGGTGCAGGACCACTCATAAAAAGATTTATTCAATCCTGAACACCTTTATGGAGATGTGAAAATATAATGACGTTATTTGGTACCAATGGAGTAAGAGGGATAGTAAATTCTGAAATGACAACCGACATGGCCCTGAACCTGGGAAAGAGCCTTGGCACATATATGCACAGGCACGGCCTTGGCAGCAGGGTGGCAGTGGGCAGGGATACCCGAATATCCGGGGATATGCTAAAGTCAGCCGCCATCGCAGGACTGCTGTCCACAGGCCTTGAAGTGGTGGATGTAGATATACTGCCCACACCTGCATTGCAGTACTATGTACGTGATAACGCGGATGCGGGTGTAATGATAACCGCATCCCATAATCCAAGGGAATACAACGGCCTGAAGATAATAGCAGGTGACGGCACCGAGTTTTCAAGACAAGGCGAAGCAGAAGTAGAGCAGATATACTATGCAGGTGAGTTCCATGCTGCACAGTGGAATGAGACAGGTAGTTTTTCCAGTGACCAGACGATCCTCAGGACATACATGGACGGTATCATCTCAAAAGTGGATGCCGGTACCATCCGCACAGCAGGGCTTACAGTGGTAGTGGATCCGGGCTGCGGGGCAGGATGCGGGGTGACGCCCATTCTATTAAGGGAACTTGGCTGCAGGGTCATATCCCTGAATGCCCAGCCAGACGGCACATTTCCCGGCAGGGCACCTGAACCCACAAAGGAGGAACTGGGCGACCTTATGAACACTGTAAAAGCAGCCGGGGCAGACCTTGGCGTGGCCCATGACGGTGATGCGGACAGGGTGGCATTCGTGGATGAAAAGGGTGAGTTCCTTGACGAGGAAGACCTGCTGGCAATAATGGCAGGGCATGTGCTCGAAGGGAAAAAAGGCAGCGTGGTCACCCCTGTAAGTTCGTCGCTGAAGGTGCGGGACGTGACTGAGTCAATGGGTTGCAAACTCCTGTGGACCGCGGTCGGAAGCATAGACGTGGCCCGTAAGATGATAGAGACGGGTGCGGTATTTGGTGGTGAAGGTAACGGCGGCCTTATCTTCCCAGAGTTCCAGTACTGCCGGGATGGTGCAATGACTGCGGCCAGGATGCTTGAGATACTTGCATCGGGCAGGAAGCTTTCAGAGCTGAAACAGGGAATCCCTGAATACCACAATACAAAGAAAAAGATACATGTAAAGGACCCGAAACAGGTAGTTGAAATGCTATTGACCATGGACCTGCCCGGAGATATCGGAGGTGTAGGGGATGTTGGCGATGTCGGAGATGTTAAAGTGGACCGCACGGACGGGCTCAAGTTATGGTATCCGGACGGCTGGATACTGATCAGGCCCAGCGGGACCGAACCGCTTATCAGGATATATGCAGAATCCAGTACAGCCGGACGCACCGCCGAACTGGCAGGATACGGTACAGACCTTGTGGAAAGGACCGCTCAGAAAGTACAGGAAGAGGAGGAGTAACAATATGGATGTAGTAACAAAATTTTATGTTGAAACAGACCTGCCCATTAAAGAAGCGGCAGGAGCCATTGCAGCCGAACAATCAACTGGCACGTGGACAGAGGTCAGCACCTTAAAGGAAGGCGACCCGGCACACCGGCTGGATGGAAAAGTACTGACAGCAGAAGGTACAACTGTGGAAATAGGATTCCCGGTAGAACTGTTCGAACCCGGCAATATCCCACAGTACCTCTCTGTTATCGCCGGTAACCTGTTCGGCCTTGGCGCACTGAAAAATATCAGGCTTGTTGATGTGGAATTTCCAGACGAACTGGTAAAGGCACATTCAGGGCCGCGCTATGGTATCAGGGAAGCCCGGAACATCCTGGGCGTGCATGACCGCCCCCTGGTGGGTACGATCATAAAACCAAAGGTTGGCCTTAATCCGGAGCAGACGGCACAGGTGGCATATAACGCTGCAATGGGCGGTCTTGACCTGATAAAGGATGATGAGACCCTGACAGACCAGCAGTTCTGTCCCCTGGAGGAGAGGCTGGCAAAGGTCATGGATATGCTCGAAAAGGCCGAAAGCCAGACCGGGCAGAAGGTGTTCTATGCTGTCAACGTGACCACAGGTGCCGCACAGATAGTGGACAGGGCACAAAGGGCAGTGGAACTGGGTGCCAATATGGTTATGGTGGACGTGCTGACATCAGGATTTGATGCACTGCAGGAACTGTCTGCTAACATCGATGTCCCCATCCATGTACACAGGACCATGCACGGTGCCATTACCCGTAACAAGAAGCACGGAATTTCCATGCTGGTAATATCAAAGCTGGTCAGGATGGCAGGCGGTACCAATCTTCATACCGGAAGCTACCACGGCAAGATGGATATAGATACTACAGAGAACGACCGCTGTCGGGATGCCCTCAGGGGCGAGTGGTCAGGTCTTAAAAGTACATTCCCGGTTGCCTCGGGCGGCTTAAGCCCGCTGAACGTGGCACCCAACCTGGACGGCTACGGCATGGACTGCATTGTACAGGCAGGCGGCGGCGTACACGGACATCCGGAAGGTACTACCTCAGGTGCCAGGGCCATGCGCCAGGCAGTGGATGCCTGGGTGGAAGGAACATCTATGAATGAATATGCTAAAAACCACCCTGAACTTGAAAAGGCGATTAAGAAATGGGGCTGATAGTATCCATTTCAAAAAGTATAGCAAAATGCAAAATTAATATAGACATAGATTTCACAGATTACACTGATTTTCACAACAACTATTAATCTGTGTAATCAGTGTAATCTGTGTCTCAAAATTCCGGGCAATATGATCAATTACCATTTAATTTGAAAGGGATACGGCTGATATTTATATATCATGTCATGTCATTTCATAACCATATCATTTCATAACCAGAAAATAATTACCAATTCATGTTGAGGTGAACTATTTGACATGCCCATATATATCAGGTGTCTGGTGTAAACTGGACCCGAAATTCCATAAGCCAAAGGCTGATGAACTGGAAATGTACTGCTCCAGCGATGATAACTACATCAATTGTCCTGTCTATGAAAAATACACGAACATAGAAAGCAACGGCTCCATTTAAAAATGTCTTACTATTAATGACCACGACAGGATATGCCAGTGCCCCAGGCGCAGGTACGATAATTAATGCCATAGCTACCTGGAAAGGTTCAGCCTTCGGGATAGACTTAAAGACAAACGCCGAAGTCCGGCTGAATGGTGATGATAAGATCACCGGGACCATTAAAGAAGGAGGTAACCCCGGACTTATCGAAAGATGCGTCGAACTGGTGTTCCGGCAGTTCGGTTACCAGGGCGGTGCCGCAGTAACAACTTCAAGTGAGATACCCATTGCGTCGGGCCTTAAAAGCAGCAGTACGGCTGCCAATGCTGCGGTACTGGCAGCCCTGGATGCCATCGGTGAAAGTATGGAACCCATAGATGCCGCCCTTATCGGTGTACAGGCTGCAAAGGATGCAGGGGTCACCATTACCGGTGCTTTTGATGATGCAGCAGCATCGATGCTGGGCGGTGTGGTGGTCACAGACAACAGGTCGTCAACCTTGATATTAAGGGAAGAACTGGATTCTGAAGTGATGATCTATGTACCCCGGACACAGGCATACAGCTCACAAACAGATGTCGGGCGGTCAAGGCTGATCGCTCCCTGGGTGGATATGGCATACGAACTCTGCATCAAGGGCGAATATGGAAAAGCCATGACCTTAAACGGTTTCCTGTACTGCAGTGCCTTGGGGTTCAACCCTGAACCAATGATGATGGCACTGGAAACAGGTATTGAAGGTGTGAGCCTTTCAGGCACCGGTCCCGCATATACTGCATTGGCGAGCAGGGAACAGGCCGGCGAACTGGCTGATGCCTGGTCGGCACTGGATGGAAGGGTTATAAGGACAAAGATAAATAATAGCGGTGCGAAGATACAAAGGTAGTGGCCCCTATGAAAGAACTTTTCGGAATTAGAATAGAGATTGAGAACATCGACCGTGAGATTATCAGGTTAATAGGGAACAGGACTAACCTGGCCAGGGATGTACTTGAAGCAAAGAAACATGCAGGTCTCCCCATCAATGATGAGAACCAGAATCAGGCAGTCATGGAAAGGGTTGCCAATATCGCCACCGAATCCGGGCTTGATTCAGGTGAAGTGAAAAATATATTTAGGATACTTATTAAGATGAGTATCGAGCGCCAGCATGAGCTCAGTGGTGAAGGTAACCTGCCGTAAAAAACTGCAACCATTATTGGTCGCAGCTATTTTATAAGGAATCTTATCAGGTCTCTGTCCAGCCGGCTTTCACGTTCGAACTTATCAATGATCTGTTCGCCAGATAGCCCTTCAGCTCTTGCCGCTTTTACTTTCTCAAAGAATGCCGGGTTTATCTCATAGTACTCATTGATATCTTTCCTATGTCCCCATACATCCCCTTCCAGTAAAGCAACATTCTGCATTTTCAAGAACATCCTGGTGGAGTCTGAGATGGTTTTCATAAATGAACTGGCTACATGTATCGCTTTTAGTTTGGGGCACATGTTTGCCAGGATCATTATATCCTTATTCGACGGCCTGAATGTGAGATGTATCATCTCTTCATTCCTGTTTAGCGTATCAATTTCATCCTTAGAACTTACTACTCTAATTTTCATTTAATTCACAAAATACTAAACATCTTTATAATATTTAAACCTTTACACTTCGGAACAAATATAATTTAATTTTTAATTATTAAATATTGATTATTAAAAATGTTTCCGTGATTGTATCAATCCGTGATATAAGTCATACCGCAACTGTCATGCACTGCAATAGTATATCCCTGATATCCCTGGCCTGAATAAAACCTGGTGGGTTCCCAATCCTCAAATCCTTTAAGTTTTTCCAATAACCCGATCTCTTCAGTGATCTCTGCCAGAAGCCTAGCCTTAAGCAGTTCGGCAAGCGTCAGGGCATCCTCCTCATTCATTGGTCGTCCCACCCCTCTGCATTCTGACACCATTATTTCAGGTTTAGCGGCCCCATCGGCAAATGCCAGGAAGAACGGGTATGTGCTGCATATCCATGGTCTTTGCTGGTGCCCTTGCTGGTGTTTTTGTTGATGTCTTTGCTCTTGTCTTTGTTGATATAACATGCAGGTATTGTCAGCCTGGATGAATATACAATTCCCATTACTGTGCCTTTTCAACACCCATTCAAAACAATGGAGGATACCGCTGTCGTCTATGAACTGGGGTATTGAAGGTTCACAAACATCTTCCAGGGCCATCCCATGGGCGTCCATTATCAGCCGTATCTCATCCGGGAACAGGATCACTGTGTTATCAGCAGACCCGGCACGGCAGCATTCACCGCACATCATACATTCAAAGCCTATTGAAACAAGCTGTTTGGCCATTTCATTAATACTCAGCTTGTCTGCCATGGATTTTTTGATTTCCAGGTCACTGACAGCATCCAATATATTGAATCTCATAATCCTGTTCCAATACAGGCGGTTTACCGATAAAGTTAATACCTAATATGATTTCAATAGATTCCAATATAATTCGATATATTCCAAGATATTCCAATATAATTCGAGATATTTCAATATAATTTGATATAATAATCTGGTGTTATGATGAAACAAATAATTCTTGTGTTCCTTATGTGCTTTATGTTAGCAGTGCTTGTCCCGGGATGCCTGGAGACAAAAGAAGCCAGTCCTGCCTATGTTAACCAGGCAACCCTTAACAGTCTGAGCTGGACCATGTCAGGCGAACCCCAGGTAGAAAGCATGAGCCAGATGATCGGTGACGTTGAGATAGTTATGAACACTGCCACGGTCAATTACATTGATGAAGCCCTTATGACAGACATTGACCGGCAGATAAGCAACCTGGGTGGTACTAAAGATCCAGGTGACGGTGATGAAGGATTCAGTTCTTTGTTCATGACTATCAGGGTGGCTTTACCTGCAGGCATTACCTTACCCGAACAGGTACTTACAGGGATAATTGATGCATCCATCAAGAATATGGAACAGGAGAGTGACATAAAGGAATTCTACCCGGTGGGTGAAGAGACCGTCACAATAAATACCGGTTCCACTGTCCAGGCCAGATCATATGAGGGCTACATTGAAAGCGATGATGATGAAAATATAAGATTTAAAATCCGCGGAGTGATCGCCTCCTGGGCTGATGAGGGCACCACCCTCATTGTGTTAGGAGTAATACCTGCTGAGGATATGATTGTAAAGGTCTCCACTAACGTGAGGAGTTCGGGAACCCTTACCATAGCTATCAATGAAGAGCGGGAGTACCAGGATATTCTGGCACTTATCCAGAACGTGGAATAATACTGTTACACTATTACACTGTTGTACTGTTGCACTGTTACCTGATCTTTTTAGCGGCCAGCTCAATGGCAGCGATCAAGCTATCTCTTGGCATTATTGTAGCAACCGGTATGGTAAGCACTTTTTCCACAGTAGGACTGACGATGGGGGCACATACAAGCGCCGTGGCCCCATCCCGTTCGGCCTTTATGGCTGCCACGATCGCCTCTTCCATCGACGTGGCAGAATATTCACGGATGGTTATCAGCCGGCTGTCTATCTGCATCTTTTTCTCAATGATTCCATCAAGTACCGGCCTGGCCGCAATAACAGCTATGAACTCACCATGTTCGGCACCTTCCAGTTTCTTTATGCTTTTCACGATCTCCCTTACGGTCTTCATGTTGGAATCCCTGTGGCCAGAGAGTATCTTATAGAGCGTACTGGCAGGTATTCCCGAAACTTTACTGAATTCTGCAGCAGTCATTCCCAGGTCATCCTTTATCACCCTGGATAAAGTTTCCTGGAATATCTCGTCTGATTCAAATGCTGCCCTGATTACTTTTTCGGCTGCGATCATTCCTTCACCTATTTATTTCCAGTTACGTTCAAGCGTTTATTATCACAATAGTATAATTTACCAATTTATTTAATACTTCTGTGCAGAAAACAGCCGATAATTGGAAATGGTTATATATATAGTATTCATGATTTTACATTAAAGAATAAAAAATCAAGTTACAGAGGTTTAGAAATGATAATACAACCATTGAAAATAATAGCCGCAATTCTAATAACCGGAATAATCCTTGTATCAGGATGTACCAGCACTCCTGTTCAAAACGGAGATGAACCGACCGGATTGACCGAACTCAGGTTCGGGTACCAGCCCAGTACTCACCAGATCGCATATATGGCCGCAGATGCCAAAGGCTGGTGGCTGGAAGACCTGGAACCATACGGCATCACATCCACCAAGGATTACTTATTCCCGACCGGTGCCCCTGAAATGCTGGCTATGCTTGCAGGGGAGATCGATGTGGCTTATGTGGGTTCCACTCCCCCGCTGTCCGCAATAGACCAGGGACTTGAGGCAAAGATCGTAGCCGGGGTACAGACACAGGGTTCTGACATAGTGCTGGCAAACGACCTTCCTTATGAATCACCACAGGACCTTGTAGGACTCAAGATAGCTACCTTCCCACCCGGTACCCTGCAAGATACAGTGCTCAGGAAATGGCTTTTAGATAATGATATTGACCCGAAGGAGGATCTTTCAATAATTTCTATGACCAGCTCCGGAGCTGCTAAAACAGCTCTTGCATCAGGTAATGTGGATGCAATATTCCTGCCTCACCCACACCCAACCGTAGCGGAATCCGAAGGATATGGCAAGGTAGTAGTACAATCCGGTGAGATGTGGGCCGATCATGCATGCTGTGTAGTATTGGTCAGCCAGAAACTGATCGATGAGCACCCGGAGATTGTTGAACAGATCATAAGGACTCATATCAAAGCCACTCAATATATTATAGATAATCCCGATGAAGCTGCCCGGATATTTTCCAATAAAATTACTGCAGTGCCTTATGATGTGTCAAGTCAATCCATACAGGACTGGGACGGAGAGTGGGTTAGTGATCCTAACATTGAACTGGCTACCGCACTGGAATATGCCAAAGTGCAGTATGACCTGGGATATACGGACAAACTGCTGACACAGGATGACCTGTTCGACCTGAGTTTCTACAATAAGGTAATAGCTGAGATGGATGAAGAGTAAAGCTCTTCATTCATTAACCCTTTTTTAGGTGCATGGTCCAATCCATGGATATAAGGAGACGGATACTTGAAATTACATCCATAGCTTCTGCTATCATCATATGGGAGATCATTGCAAGGATCATCAATAAAAAATATATCCTGCCCAGTTTTACAGAAGTAGTTACTGCTTTTCTGGAACTTGTCAGTGGGGGCGAACTGTACAGGGATATACTTACCAGTCTCAACTTTTTTGCCATCGGGATGGGAGTAGCCATTGCAGTCGGTATCCCATTAGGTATCATGATGGGATGGTTCAAGACCATTGATAAGGCAGTTGACCCGATCATTGAGATGATACGGCCTATCCCGCCACTGGCATGGATACCTTTTGCCATCCTGTGGTTCGGGCTTACACAATATGCCGCCGGTTTTGTTATCTTTGTGGGAGCGGTGTTCCCCATACTTGTGAACACCTACACCGGATTCAGGAACACACCAAGGGTTCTTGTGGAATCGGGAAAGGTACTGGGGTGTATCAAAAACAGGGACCTGATCTTCAGGATCGCCCTGCCTGCAGCCCTGCCTTCAATTGCAACCGGGGTTCGTGTGGGCATGGGAGTAGGCTGGATGTGTGTGGTGGCAGCAGAAATGTTCGGTGTAAGTACATACGGCATTGGCTGGAAAATATGGCACTGGAACGACCTGCACCATATGGACATGGTGCTGACATATATGCTTGTGCTTGGCCTGATCGCATTGGTGATCGACAGGCTTTTCAGGTATATCGTGCAGGAATGGTGGCTGAAATGGCAGACAGGGGTTGTTGTATAGAAGGATTATGCTATGCTTTCGATAAAAAACCTCAATAAAACATACCATACCGAGGAAGGCGACGAGGTCGCTGCACTATCAGATATAAACCTTGATGTGGCTGATAAGGAATTCGTCTGCTTCATTGGTCCGTCCGGATGTGGGAAGACCACACTGTTAAGGATTACGGCAGGACTTGAGAAACCTGACAGCGGGACATTGACCGTGAACAATGTGCCCATAACAGGCCCCGGACCGGACAGGGGTATGGTGTTCCAGGAATATTCGTTGTTCCCGTGGAGGACGGTACTTAAGAATGTCACCTTTAGTCTCGAATTGAAAAAAATACCGAAGCGTGAAAGGGAAAAGATCTCGAGAGAGTTCCTGGAACTTGTTGGGTTGTCAAAGTTCGCTGACAGCTATCCCCATGAACTGAGCGGCGGCATGAAACAGCGTGTGGCCATCGCCCGTGCACTGGTGAACGACCCTGACCTGCTGCTAATGGACGAACCTTTCGGGGCAGTGGATGCCCAGACCAGGAACAGACTGCAGCATGAATTGTTGAATATATGGGAGAAGAAGAAAAAAACCGTGCTGTTCATTACACACAGTGTAGATGAGGCCGTATTCCTCGCAGACACGGTGGTTGTGTTCACGGCCCGGCCCGGCAGGATAAAAGAAGTGATCAGTATCGACCTGCCCAGACCAAGGGAAAGGACCAGCTTTGAGGCGAATGCGTTCCGGGAACATTTATTGGCTACACTGGGCGCAGAAATACAGGCTGCAATAGACTAATATATCCCGGGATAGTAATATTTTATTTATTAAATTATTATTATTATTATTATTATTTATTAAATTATTAAAATGGTGACGTTATGGAATTATCAATTCAATCAATTGACATTAATGTAGGCAAACACAAGGTGGTACTAAACAACCAGGATGCAAAGGAACTGGGAGTAATGGCAGGGGACAGGGTCAGGCTCAAGGACCACGGGTACCTCACTGCCATTGTCGATACTACGGATGATATGATAAGCCAGGGTACTATGGGGGCATATCATGAGGTCATGGAACACATCAACGGGGCCAGTACCATTGAGATCACACCTGCCACAAAACCTGCCTCTGTCGGAACTATTAAGAAAATAATGAATGCTGAGAAGATCAGCCGTGATGATATCTACGAACTGGTAAGTGACATTGTGAAAGAGAATCTCAGCGATGTTGAGCTGGCTGCATTCATAACAGCAACCCACATGAACTGCCTGCCTGCCCAGGAAACCGAATGGCTGACCAGGGCAATGATCGATACCGGTGAGAAGATCGAGTTCGATACACACCCGATCATGGACAAGCACAGCATCGGGGGCGTACCAGGGAACAAGATATCACTGCTCATTGTACCCATAGTAGCAGCTGCCGGACTCTTGATACCAAAGACCAGCAGCCGGGCCATTACAGGTGCGGGAGGTACTGCTGACCTGATGGAAATACTTGCTCCTGTAGAATTCACAGCTGATGAGATCAAGTCCATGACAGAGAAAGTAGGCGGTGTTATCGTTTGGGGCGGTTCTACCAATATAGCGCCTGCTGATGATAAACTGATCAGGGTGGAATACCCGCTGTCGCTGGACCCGAGCTGCCAGCTGCTGGCCAGTATCATGGCCAAAAAAGGTGCAGCAGGTGCCGATTGTGTTGTCATAGATATTCCTACCGGGGCCGGAACCAAGATATTGAATGTGGAAGAGGGGAGGGCCATGGCCAGGGGCCTGATCGACCTTGGAGCCAGGCTGGGAATGCAGGTTGAATGTGCCATGACCTATGGTGCTTCGCCCGTAGGTAGGACTGTCGGCCCCGGGCTGGAGGTAGTGGAGGCCCTTAAAGTGCTGGAAACTATGCAAGGTCCCAACAGCCTTATCCAGAAAAGCGTGGGTCTTGCAGGTCTTATGCTTGAAATGGGCGGTGCTGCCGGCAAAGGTGAAGGTCGGAACATGGCCTATGAGATCCTGAAATCAGGTAAAGCCCTTGCGAAATTGCGCGAGATTATCGAGATACAGGGCGGAAATCCTGGTGTGACAATAAGTGATATTCCTATAGGGGATAAAACTGCACAGATAGTGGCCCCGACTGATGGATATGTAGTGGAGTTCCATAACAAACGCATTGTGGATATCGCCAGGCTGGCCGGTGCGCCCAGTGATAAGGGGGCAGGGGTCCTGATCCATAAAAAGAAGGGTGAAACTGTTAAGAAAGACGAGCCTATACTGACCATCCATGCAGAAAAAGAATGGAAACTCACCAATGCTATCAACAGTGCTAAAAAAGATTTACCTATTATAGTAGAAGGGATGTTGCTGGAAACCGTACAGGGTCCCAGTGAGATATAATCTGGCTTCCAGGAATATGATCAGTCTTCCAGAGATATGATGAAACTTTCATATAGAAATAGAATCAGGCTTCCATATGGAAATATGATCAAGCTTCCATGTATTCAGTCATTTTCTTTGAATGCTGCTTGACGAGGGTTGTCTCCAGTTTGAATGAATAAAAGAATACGACCGAGCCTTCAGGGACATCATCCCATAGGCGGGGGTCCACACATTCTTTTCCGAACTCATCCACAAGGCCCTGATAAGTGGCAGCCTCTATCTTGTCCACGTTTATAGCAAAGTCTTCAAGTTGCTTTTTCTGGCTGTTTTTTACCCTGTAAACGCCTTTATTGTAGAACTGGGGTGAGACTAATGTGCTGTTACCATTCTGGATTGTTTCGTCAATCCTGTAAGGATCAAGTTCAATGATATTTCCTATCCTGGATATGTCAAGCTTTTCCTCCACGCCGCAACCTCCATAGAAATAATGATCTATGCTTATTATACAAATTCAATAGTTTGACACAATATATAAAATCATGCATTTCCATCTGAAATCATGCATTTTTATCATGGTAACTTTAATTATCCAATACGTTGTATCTAACTATTGGAATTCCAAATTATAGGGGTGAAATAATTACCATGTCTGAAAGGCAATATATAATAGAAACTAAGCGTTACATCGGCGAAGATGGGAAAATGACCTTTGACAGCTGGACCACATCAGCCAAGATCGTTGAAATAAAACATGAAGATCAATACCTGGTATTCTTCCCGCTTGAAGGAGAACATGCAGGTAAAAAACATTATGTTCCTTTCGCTAACATCCATATTGTGCGTGAACTCTGATCTTCAATGAAATTACTTCCACTGTGGATATTAGCTTTGGCTATCTCATTTTATTGATAATACTGGATATTAATTTTTGGTAGTATAGTGCTTTGTACCTGATAATATCATTAAGCAGGATTGACATCATAGCTTTTGGCTTATGGCTACGTGATCAGGGTGGGATAAATTGAAACCTTACAATGTTCCTGTAGAGCATAATCAGCCAATAATACTGCGATTTAATCAGATATTGTTATAAATACTAAAGGAAATTCAGTTGTAAAAATAGGTGAAATAATGATCTCGAATATGGAATATAGTTTATTGACCTCAGAGTCAGTTACGGAAGGGCATCCGGATAAAATATGCGACCAGATATCAGACGGCGTGCTGGATGAGATCGTGAGACAGGACCCTACAGCCAGGGTGGCCTGTGAGACATTTATCAGTGTTGGTTTTGTGATAGTGGGCGGCGAGATCACAACCTCTGCCCATGTTGACGTACCGTCAATAGCCCGCGGTATCCTGAAGGATATCGGATATACCAGTGAGATATATGGTTTTAATTATAGGACCTGTGGAGTGCTTAACGCCATTGGCAAGCAGTCGCCAGATATCGCCCAGGGTGTGGATGTGGGCGGTGCCGGAGACCAGGGCATGATGATAGGGTATGCCTGCAGGGAGACTGAGGAACTGATGCCCCTGCCCATCATGCAGAGCCACCGGATGTGCCGGAAGCTGGCCGAACTGAGGAAGAACAAGACACTTTCATACCTTGGCCCTGACGGCAAGTCCCAGGCCACGGTGGAGTATAAGATGGGTGTACCCCAGCGGGTGGACTCGGTTATTGTCAGCTCCCAGCATACCGAGGAGATACTTGACAGCACGGGCGAGCGCATCACCCAGGATGCCGTTGACGAGATCATTGATAAGGTGGTCAGGGATGTCATTGACCCTGAGCTGCTGGATGCAAATACCAAATATTATGTGAACCCGACTGGCAAGTTCGTGATAGGCGGGCCCCAGAGCGACACCGGCATGACAGGCCGCAAGATCGTAGTGGATACTTACGGCGGACTGGTACCCCACGGCGGCGGAGCTTTCTCAGGCAAGGATTCCACCAAGGTAGACCGCAGTG
>JAUVLO010000106.1 GCA_030600695.1 Methanosarcinales archaeon
GGCACGTACGAGGGGATCGACCACCTGCTGAGGTTAGGTGGTGCAAAAAGGCTTGGTAATGTGGGCACTGTGGTTATGGACGAAGTGCACATGATAGAGGACCCTGAAAGGGGACCAAGGCTGGACGGCCTGATAGCAAGGTTCAGGTACCTGTATCCCCGGTGCCAGTTCATCTACCTCTCGGCTACAGTCGGCAACCCTGGCTGGCTTGCAGATGCTCTTGGGAGCAAGCTTGTTGAGTATGAGGAAAGACCTGTGCCACTTGAGCGTCACCTGATCTTTGGCGGGCCGTCAGAGAAACTGCGGCTTATCAACCAGCTGGCAAAGGAGGAATATGACAGGAAGTCCTCCAAAGGTTTCAGGGGGCAGACTATTGTATTTACAAATTCACGGCGGAACTGCCACAAGTTATCGGACGCCCTGCAAATACGTGCGGCAGCTTACCATGGGGGACTGCCGTACAGTGAACGGCGCAGGATAGAAGAAGGATTTGCCAGCGGCAGGATACCTGTGGTTGTTACCACTGCCGCACTGGCGGCTGGTGTGGATTTTCCTGCATCCCAGGTGATATTCGAAGGGCTTACAATGGGTATCGAGTGGATAACACAGGGCGAGTTCCTGCAAATGCAGGGGCGGGCTGGCAGGCCGGACTACCATGACCGGGGCATAGTTGTGGTCATGGCCGAGCCTGATAAGCGCTTAGGGCATGGTGAGAGCGAGGACCATGTGGCATTTCGGCTGCTTAAGGGTGAAGTACCTCCGCTAACGGTAGGGGTGGATGAAGATGCAGGGCTTGAACAGGTGCTGGCATCTGCAATTATCTGGGGCGACAGGGACATCATAAGGACAGTGGATTCTATGAGGCTGGGCGGCACTGACACTGACCAACTTATAGGTGAATTGCTGGATAGGGGGTACTTGAAAGTCTCTGGACAGGGTGTCAGTCCTACCCTGGTGGGACATATAATGAGTACATATTTCCTGAACCATGACCAGATATCCATTATTAAGAATGGAATAAACTCGGGACTGGACCCCGTTGATATCCTCGCAGGACTGGAAGTGTTCGACCAGGCATTTTTTACAGGAGCCGACCGGATATCAGCCAGCTTGAATGTCCGCCTGCCCTCAAGGGTATTCCAGGGTGGTGCAATGGAAATGGCATTATCAGGTGACAGCCTGGCAAAACTTGACAGTGCGACTGCCCGCAAACTGATGAACTTTGCTGCTGATTTTTTAACCTGTACCTGTAAAGATTCACCGTACTGCGGATGCCCTGAGCGTAAGTTCTCAAGCAAATTACTGGATATGCGGTGTGAAGGTATGAAGCCGGATGAGATGATCGATGCCTTGACACAGCATTATGGAATCTTTGCCTATCCTGCAGATGTGCTTGAATATCTTGAAACATCTGCCAGACACCTTGAGGCTATCCAAAAGCTTGCAAAAGGGCAGGGGAAGCTTGAGGTGGCAGAACAGGCAGGAAAATTATTCAAATGTATTGTCAGGTAATGTGAAAAAAAGAGGGCGTGATGATGAATTTAAGAGAGGTTGAGCTCTCATTTGTCACCCAGTCAAACATTGCGACGGCACACCCAACCGCAGCAGAGATGCAGGGTATAGTTATTAAGATTAAATATTATCTGGAAATTTGAATAAACTATTTAACTTGCAAATGGAATTAGGGTACATCATATTATAGGATCAATATAGACACAATCATTGCATGATCAAGGAGTTCGAAGAGATGGAAAATTATATTATTTCAGGTAAATTCAAAGCAGGTAGTTCATGGGAGGCTTTTACCAAGAAAGTAGCCAGCCAGAATGAGAAAAACGCAGAAAACAAGGTGTATTCCCTTATTGGCAGTGAACACGGCCTGAAACGCAATTCAATACAACTGGAATCCACGACAAAGGAGTGAATAAGCTTGTCTTCTAATCAAGAACTATCCAACGAAGATATCCAGAAAATGTCAACCCAGTTCCAGCAATTGCAATACCAGTCAGATGCACTAACACAACAATTGAATGTGGTCGGAGCTTCTATAGCCGAATCCGAGAAAGCCATCAATACCATTGCCGGGTTTGAAGGAGTAGAAGACGGACACGAAATCCTGATCCCGATCGGTATGGGTACCAATATCATGGCAAAGCTATCAAAACCAGATACTGTGATCATGCAAATTGGTGCAGGTATCAGTATGGAAAAGGATCTGGACAATGCCAAAAAAAGCCTGGAGATCCGGAAAGAAGAACTTACCAAGTTCCATGAAACCACACAGAACAACCTGAACCAGATCGTAACAAAGATGCAGGAGATCGAGTCCGTTGTGACAACGGCAGTAAAAGCACAGCAGGCAGATCAAATAGCACAACAGCCTGGTCAAGGTCCAATACAGGGTTCGTAGATGTTCAATAGTCTAAAAAAAAAACTCAGCAGTTTCAAGAACTCTTTTGGTGACATACTGGATCAACAGGCAGAAGAGGCATCTGACGATATCCGGCAGGCCGGGTCAGGGAGTGTCACAGAAGAAAAAAAAGAGACACCATCAGTAGCAGTTGGTATCGGACAGAAGGCCAAAGCACTGCTGCTTAATCGTGAGTTCATAATCAGTGAAAAATCGCTGGAAGAACCTTTATGGGACCTGGAAGTGGCACTTCTTGAAAGTGATGTTGCCCTGGAAGTTGCGGAAGAGATAGCGGGATATGTGAAGTCGGAACTGGTCGGGACCAACTACAAGATCGGCGGGAACAAGAAGGATATTGTAGAACTGGCTCTCAGAAAAGCGCTTATTAATGTATTGAATGTGGAGACCCTGGATTTTGATGACTTTATTGAACAGGCAAATAAACCTGTCAATATTGCTTTTGTCGGCGTGAACGGTACCGGGAAGACCACCACCATATCCAAGATAGCCAAGCGGCTGAAAGATAAGGGATATTCGGTGGTATTGGCGGCTGGCGACACATTCAGGGCCGGTGCTATTGACCAGCTTCAGCGCCATGCAGATAACCTGGGATTAAAGATGATCAAACACCAGGAAGGCGGCGACCCGGCTGCTGTGATATATGATTCAGTGGAGTATGCCAAGGCCCGGAAAATAGACGTGGTGCTGGCAGATACGGCTGGCAGGATGCATACCAATATCAACCTGATGGACCAGTTAAAGAAGATATGCAGGGTATCTCCCCCTGACCTTGTGATATTCGTGGACGAGGCAATTGCCGGCAACGATGCAGTGGACCGTGCCGAGCTATTCAACCAGACCGTACCTATAAGCGGAAGTATATTGACCAAGTCTGATGCAGATTCCAAAGGCGGTGCAGCTATTTCAATAGCTCATACCACAGGTAAACCCATACTGTTCTTTGGGGTGGGCCAGGAATACGACGATATTGTCAAGTTCGACCCCCAGTGGCTGGTGGACAGGCTATTCGAGTGAGGTCTGCTGGTTATATGGCATGGGTTGTTTGGCCTAATGGTTATTCATGTGTCATCGGTTAAGAGTAATATTATAATAGAACACGGATTGCACGGATGACACGGATGTGCACGGATAATAAATAAATCCGTGAAAATTCGTCAAATCCGTGTCATCCGTGTTCGATTTAAATTAGATTGGAGAATCGTATGAAATCATTGGTCTTTTGGAAAATAATACATACCGACTCTGTCAAACTCCTTAACCGATGACCAATGAATGGTTATTTGGCTTGGGTTGTTTAGCCTAATTGTTATTTGACTTCCCGGTATTTTTATCCCGGAGTTTATTAGGCCCGGCTCCCGGTTTTGATAGCGATATCAAAACTGCCGCTCCTGAATCCCTCCAGGTCAAGGGTGATATAGGTATAACCAAGCTCTTTAAAAGCACCCACAATATCATCCCTGTGCTTCAATATAATATGAAGATCATCCCCCGGTACTTCAATACGGGCAGTGTCTTCATGGTCGCGTACCCTGCACTGGTTGACCCCGATATCAAATAGATAATCCTCTGCCTTTTCCACCTTTCGGAGCCCCTGGACAGTAATAGTCCGTCCGTAAGGGAACCTGCTGGACAGGCAGGCCAGTTGAGGCTTATCCCATATTGGTAATCCAAGATACTTAGCCATCTGGCGTATCTCGTTTTTAGTAATACCCAGGTCTGCAAAGGGTGTGAGTATCCCGTTTTCAATCGCTGCCCTGTGGCCCGGCCTGTGTCCTGTCAGTTCTGAAGCATTGGTCCCTTCAGCTATAACTTCTAACCCCAGTTCCCTGGCCAGTTTCTTCAATTCCCTGAACAGGCCGCTTTTACAGTGGTAACATCTATCAACCGGGTTATTGGCAAATCCCGGCTCATCCAGTTCATTATAGGGTATAATGATATGCCTGGTACCTAATGATCTGGCTGTACTTACAGAACTTTCAAGTTCCCGTGCCGGCATGGTCTGGCTGTCAGCGGTAACTGCAACACACCTGTCTCCAAGTGCTAGGTGCGCCAGTGCCGCCAGTGTACTGCTGTCCACTCCGCCGCTGTATGCCACAAGCATGCCATTGAAGTTCTTGAGATATTCGACCACTTGCTCTATTCTTTCCTCAGTGGAGTGATGCCCGGGAACTGTCATTTCATTCATTGGCGGTATTTTATCTGTCAATGTAGTAAGCCTTTTGCCATGTAAGTGACCTTTTGTGTACTGGTTGTAGAAATGGATAAGATAATGGACGTTGCCAAAAGGATACGGGATATGGAAATACGTGGGGCCGGTACCATTGCCAGGGCAGCGGCACAGGCTCTGAAGGACTATGCCCGTGTGCAGGAAACCACCAACAAACAGGAGTTTGACGCTCAGTTATCCAGGGCCGCAGAAATACTTGTATCAACAAGACCCACTGCGGTATCTTTACCAAATGCCATCAGGATAGTAATGGCATACAAGGGAGGATCAGTAGATGAGGCAAGATCTGATCTGGTAAGGCTGGCAGATGAGTTCATATCCACATCAAAGGAAGCAACCAGGCGCATCGGCCTGATCGGCAGCCAGCGCATCGGGAATGGCGATACTATTATGACCCACTGCAACAGCCAGGCTGTCATATCAGTAATAGCCGAAGCTCACCGTAGCGGGAAAAATATCAAAGTAATAGCTACAGAGAGCAGGCCCAGGCTGCAGGGTCATTTGACAATTCAACAACTTAACGAGCTGGGCATAGAGACCACACTGATCGTTGATTCGGCAGTCAGGTACTTTATGAAGGATGTGGATCTGGTGGTGGTAGGAGCTGATGCAGTGACAGCAAATGGGTCGGTCATTAATAAGATCGGTACATCCCAGCTGGCAATGGCAGCCCATGAGAGCAGGACAAACCTGATAGTTGCGGCCGAGACCTATAAATTCAGTCCACGCACACTGCTTGGTGAAATGGTGGAAATTGAAGAGCGGGATTTGGGGGAGGTCATTGACCCTGAAGAACTATCAGGCATGAAACATGTCAGAGTAAAGAATCCGGCTTTTGATGTTACCCCTTCAAGTTATATTGACCTTATTTGTACTGAAGCAGGAGCCATTTCACCTGAAATGAGTTACATTATAATCCGTGATATCCTGGGATGGGATGTAAGGGATATGCAGGAATTTGTAGAACATTCAACTAAAAATCGAGATGTATGAGATGTATATATAATATTGGATAATATCGGAGGGAAAAATATGGAGAACAATACAGAGAACAATACGGAGAAAGATATAGAATTAGAACTTATTGTTGACGGAAAGGATATAACAATTAACAAATTTGTGCAGAAGGTTATTGCGGGTATTGTGGGCGGTGCAGTAGAACCCCTTGAGGGTGTGGAAAAGGACTGGACAGACATTGAATTGACAATTAC
>JAUVLO010000092.1 GCA_030600695.1 Methanosarcinales archaeon
GATAGCGAATTCTCAAGGAGGGTCAAAGAAATATGGGAGAATGTAAGGGGATACTTGCATGAAACCCCAGATCATACTTTGTTGAAGATGGCAAAATAAATTGGTAGGGGAAATACAATGCAATGTGCTTTATGTGATGATAAGAAGTGCCGCAGGGGTAAAGACTGTACCACAATTGCGGAAGATGTCAGGTACGAGGGAAAAACACTCGAATCAATGAAAGTATCGGCCGAGATCGAATCTAAGTATTATATGAAAAAGACGCGGCTGGAAGAACTGATACAATATGCCGGAGATATGGGATACACGAAATTGGGTATTGTGTTTTGCATTGGCCTGGAAAAGGAAGCAAGGATCATTCACAAGATACTGGCAAGAGATTTCGAGGTGTTTTCGGTCTGCTGCAAGGTGTGCGGGATTGACAAGGACCAGTATAGTCTGGATAAAATGCGCAGCGATGGTTTTGAGGCTATATGTAATCCGGTAGGCCAGTCCCTTGTGCTTAATGAGAAGAAGACCGACCTGAATATCATACTCGGATTGTGTATTGGTCATGATATTATTTTTACCCAAAATTCTCATGCACCGGTAACAACCCTGGCAGTCAAGGATAGGGTTCTGGCACACAATCCGCTTGGTGCGATATATTCGAATTATTATCTTAAGAACAGGTTCGGTATGAGCGAATAAGGATGGGATTAAATGATGAGATTGACAATAGTCTGTGATAACGAAGCCGAAGAAGGTTTCATCAGCGGCTGGGGCTTTTCCTGTCTTGTTGATACCGGGGAAACAAAGATACTGTTCGATACTGGTTGGGATGGGTGTGCACTGCTCCATAACCTTAAAAAAGCTCACATATCACCAGAGGAGATCGGGAAGGTGGTATTGTCTCATCAGCACTGGGATCATATTGGCGGGCTCTCAGTTCTGTTGAACGCACATCCTGATATGGAAGTCTATGTGCCGGCTTCGTTCTCTAAACGTCTGAAAGATGAGATATCTAAGCGGGCAAGATTGATCGAGGTGTCCGGCGCGCAGGAGATCTGCCGTAATATCTATTCCACGGGCGAACTCGGCACAGGTGTGAAAGAACAGTCCCTTGTTGTGGATTCAGGCAGCGGATTATATCTCATTACCGGATGTTCTCACCCCGGACTCACCGAGATCATGAATGCGGCATCGAAATTTGGAACGGTTGCGGGTATAATCGGGGGGTTGCATGGGAGTACGGAGTATGGGGTGCTTGAGGGGATGAGGTTAATTGCAGCATGTCACTGCACTGTACATAAGGAAGAGATCGCCGAGCGGTTTCCGGGTGCGTTTAAGGCGGTTAGTGCGGGGTGGGTGTGGAGCTGGAGCAATGACTGCGGTGCATGTGATACAGAGGGGTAATGTCAGATGCCAACCTGCGGTCTACCTTACCAACATATTTAGATATTTGAACTGCCTTGATGTATTCACTGCAATTGTGCTGTGTAGCAGGAATTGCAGAAACATAATGGATGGTGAAATAAATGGCAATAAGTGCAAGAAATAATATAGATGGTATTGTGAAAAATATAGAGCTCGGAGAGGTTGCTTCCACTGTAAAGATCGAGACTTCCGGTTCTTCGGTTCTAACCTCGATGATAACTAAAGAGGCGGTGGAAGAGCTTAATCTAAAAGAAGGCGATAAAGTAGAAGCAGTGATCAAAGCAACAGAGATACTGATATTAAAGGAATAAATAATTCCAATCAAACTTTTTTTCCGTTTCTTTTTTCTTTTTTCTAATTACTCAAACTTGATGGGGAAATCAATAGCTTACTGATTAATCTTTTCATGGGGACTATGATAATCGGTTTGATTGCTACCGGTTTTCAGTGGATACTTGAACCACAGGTTTACTATTCACCTGGATCAACATGACAAGCCGTCATCTCGAATAGCTGGGTTTCACCTTCATGCGAACCCCTGGCGATCAGTATATCATCACTTCTTATCTTCGTTCTTGAACCAGGCCTGTAAATCCACCGGCTACCTCTTTTTATTGCCATTACATGCATGCCGGTCTCGGTCTCAAGTTTCAGTTCACCAAGGGTCATATTGACAATGGGAGAACAGTCAGACACATTGATCTTGGTCATTACTTCATCAGACTCCCTGACCGCCATCATGAATATAGGGTGCAGTTCGATATCCCGAAGCACAATATCAGCGATCTCATAAGCAGCATCCGAGATGAACTCCGAAGCATTGGCCAGGTGGAGCAGGCCCCTGAGAATATCAACGTCCTCCACATGCCTGGCACTCTCAAGTACCCAGTGCTGGAGTTCGTATTTCATATTGTCCATCTCTTCTTCCAGGATCTCTACCTCATTAGCAAGGTCTTTATTATAGAATAAAACAGCAGAATATGCCAGCCCCACAGAAAGTTCAGACTTGTTCTTCATCTCCACAACAATGTCCACTGCCTTTTCAAGGTCTTCAATAGGCTCTGTGGGTGTATAATCACGTTTTACAAAGGGCTTGCCTGTAACGAATTCTGTAAAAATAGGCAGTCCTTCATCATGACCCCTTGCAAACAGAATGTCACCAGACAGGATCGTCGTGTCCTTTTCCACATCATATATCCAGGAAGAACCCTGGCGTATGGCTATCACACCCATCCCTGTTTCGACCTCAAGTTTCAGTTCACCCACTGTCTTTCCGATCACAGGGCTGTCCGGTTCAATAGTTACTCTTGTAACCGTTTCCTCGGCTTCCCTGATATCAGCCTTCAGTTCAGTGGGAATACCCATCTTCAGCCGCACAATATTTGCGATATCACCTGCGGCATTGGCAATGTTCTCTGCAGCTGATGCGGCTTTCAATACGCCGGAAAGCTGGTGTGCTTCATCTATACGGCGGGCGGCCTGCATGGCAGTGATCTTCATGTGGTATTCAAGAGTATCCATCTTCTCTTCCAGACGGATCACTTCTTCTGCTATATCTTCGTCATCATAGATAACAGCAGAATAAGCCAGGTCCAGCATCAGTTCAGAAGTATCTTTCATTCCCACAAGCAGTTCTTTCATGTTCAGGGAACAGTGTTCGATCTTCTTTGGCATAATAAATCTACCTAAATAGCAGTCTATTTATGTTAACGGTACATAAAACCACCGATGAGGGATAAATGTTGCCATATTTTGAGGAAGAGACTATAAATGAAATATCACTCGCTCAATCTCTCAGATATCATATCACACTCTCCACATTAAAGGAAGGGTTTTTTGGTCTTTTACTCATGAGTCTCATGAGCCTGGCAGCAGGGATGGTACTGGGTATGATGACGGGAGCGCTGGAATCGCTGCCCGGCCTGATACTTCTCATTACCCCTGCCATAGGTATGAGGGGAAATATCTTCGGGGCCATGGGGTCACGGCTTGGTACGGCGCTGCATACAGGTATGTTCAGCACATCGCTAAAACCATACAGCATCCTGAGCCAGAATATCTATGCCTCGATGATCAATACCGTATTGATCTCCTTCGCACTGGGTCTCATGGCCTGGGGGGTTGCCCTCCTGCTGAAAATAGAAAGTATCGGCCTGGTAGAGTTCGTGTTGATCTCCATGATTGGTGGGATCATCTCAAGTTTTTTCGTACTCCTTATCACCGTGGGAGTTGCGGTGACCGGCTATAATCGGGGCTGGGATATCGATAATATGAGTGCGCCCATAATTACAGCGGCAGGAGATATGGTGACCCTTCCCGCATTGTTCCTGGCCGTGATATTGATAGGCGGCAACTCTTCCGGATACCATAGTATCCTGTTCATCCTGTTCGGCGTACTGGCCGCAGCATGCCTGTTGTTGACAATAAGGTCAGGCTTTGACATCATGCGGGGTATAATCTACGAAAGTATTCCCATGCTGCTGATAGCCGGGTTCATGAGCACTCTTGCCGGATTGATAATAAATTCAAGACTTGAGGGCTTCCTGATGCTGCCTGCCCTGCTTGTGATGGTACCCCTGTTCCTTGAGGATAATAATGCACTTGGAGGGATACTTACATCCAGGCTGTCCTCGATGCTGCATACTGGTATGTTCGATCCCGGTATGTTTCCTGGTAAACAGATAATTCCAAACTTCCTGCTGATCTACATATATTCCCTGGTGGTGTTCCCCCTGGTAGGGGTATCGGCTTATGCGGCCAGTATCCTGATGGGGATCGGCTCCCCTGGCCTTGGAAGTATGATCTTTATCAGCACTTCTGCGGGCCTGGTCGCAGTTACGATCGTAAACCTGGTGGGATATTATGTTGCCATCACTGCCCATAAGCTCAGGCTGGACCCTGATAACCACAGTATTCCCATGATGTCCGGTATTGTAGATGCATCGGGTGCAATGTGCCTGGTGGCTGTGTTGATGTTAGTGGGCATGGTGTGACGGGGAATCGAAAATATTAATTTATTGCAGTGGAAATATAGGGCTATGAGGGCAATGAAATTCGAAGTGATACCGGCAGTGGACCTTAGAGGTGGAAGATGTGTGCAGCTGGTGCAGGGTATACCCGGAACCGAACTGGTCTCACTGGATGACCCCATTGCAGAGGCGCTCAGGTGGATCGATGAAGGGGCACAGACACTGCATCTCATTGACCTGGATGGTGCCATAGAGGGTGAGAGGATCAATGCGCAGGTGGTTGAAAGGATATTAGATGCTACTGATGTCAGGGTAGAAGTTGGCGGTGGTATACGCACTTCCCAGGATGTGGAAGCCCTGGTGGGTGTGGGTGTGGACAGGGTGATCATCGGCACGGCCGCTGTGAACGATCCCGGTTTTGTCAGGGAGATGTCTGACCTTCACGGGAAGGAGCACATCATGGTATCGCTTGATGCCAGGAACGGCATGGTGACCACCCACGGCTGGGCAAAGACGTCCCGTTTTGCGCCTCCTGAACTGGGGCGGCAGCTGGAGATGGTGGGGGCGGGCAGTATCCTGTTCACTAATATCGACACTGAGGGGCTGCTGAGGGGTGTAGACCCGGAGCCCACACGGGAACTGGTTGAGGCTGTAAGCATACCGGTAGTGGCAGCGGGCGGGATTACCACAGTTGACGATATCAAGATTATCAAGGAAACGGGTGCCGGGGCCGTTGTGATTGGCAGCGCTCTGTATACGGGCCGGCTGACCCTGCCCGAGGCTATTGCAGCGGCACATGGATAGGAGATATGCGGCTTAGACCTGCGGCTTTATACTTAAAGAGTGATATTGTTAACTATTTAAAGCTGCAGGAAATTATACTTTACATACAACTTTAGGTACAGTGAAAAAATCAGGACGTAGGGATATGAGAATTGCAAAACAGAAACGTAAGACCAGGGAGACCGAAATTGGAATGAAACTTAACCTGGACGGCAGCGGGTCTGCCGATATAGATACCGGTGTCGCTTTTTTTGACCACATGCTAACGTCACTGACCAGGCACGGCGGACTTGACCTGACCGTCAATGCCACTGGTGATGTGCATGTGGATGAGCACCATACTATCGAGGATGTGGGTATCGTGCTGGGAAAAACCCTTGAGAAGGCGCTGGGTGACAAGAAGGGGATTGTGAGGTTCGGGGAAGCGAGGATACCTATGGATGAGGCACTGGCAGAGGTAGCGCTGGACCTTGGTGGCAGGAGTTACCTTACTTTTGATGCACGGTTCATGAGCCCGAAGGTGGGTGATTTCGGTACCCAGATGACCAGGCATTTTTTTGAGTCGTTGGTCAGCAATGCGGGTATTAATGTGCATATGAAGGTGGAAGGTGAGAACGACCACCACAAGATTGAGGCGCTGTTCAAGGCTTTTGCGGTGGCGCTGAAGCGGGCTGCAACTGTGGTTGGGGATGACGTGCCCAGTACCAAGGGCGTGCTGTGAGACTTTGCCTGGCAGTTTTGTAAGATACTATATGTTGGAGTTTACCCCTTCATTTCTACTGCAACTAATAATAGTGTAGAATGGGGTGGGGACTGGACATAATTTTAATATCAGCCACAGAGGGTACAGAGAAATGGAAAAACGCTCTGTGCACTCTGTGACTTAAAAATTACTTACATTATATATTTCTAAAGCCATGCCCCCGCCGGCAGCAATCACCAACACCCGAGGCCGCCGCCCGTAACCACTCTCATAAACATGATGGCTGCGCGCGAATGCATTAACCAAACTCTTCACCCAATTTTCTCAAATATCAACTACTTTAAATTACCCACATCCCTCTGTTTTTCCCAACTATATGTTTTCGTAAGCTTTTCTGCGATGATCTACTGTCAAAACAAGAACTTGAAGCTCATTCTTTTTGATGGTGTACAGTACTCGATATTTTCCAATTCTCAGGCTCCAGAGGTCAATAGCGATCAAATGTTTTCCCAGTTCAGGATATTTTTCGAGCTGGAATACTTTCTTTAGTATTCTATCTCTCACGGATTTATCGAGTTTTTTTAGATCAGCTTTGAATTTTTTATCAAAAAGCAAAGTATACATCAATCAAACACCATGTCTTCTTTTGTGAGATACTCGCCGGAATCGATCCTGCAGAGAGCTTGTTTGACTGCTGTTATAGTACTCCTATCAGAAAGAACGTTTATCGTTTCTGTCAAACGATCTATGTATTCAAGCATGTCATCATATTCGTCTTTGTAGAGCCAGACCTTGTTCGATTCAACATGAGTTTCCATATGACTTAATTTTGTTTTCAACTATTAAATACTTCGGGCCATGTTCAACAAATACAAATGTGTGACCTGTACGCCGTTCATGTATAGCTTCACAAACTCCACGGGACGAGCTGCGCTAAACA
This sequence comes from Methanosarcinales archaeon, assembly GCA_030600695.1. Lineage (GTDB taxonomy): Archaea > Halobacteriota > Methanosarcinia > Methanosarcinales > Methanocomedenaceae > Methanocomedens_A. Next base: position 6,812 of record JAUVLO010000092.1, read on the forward strand.
CTGAACATAACCCTAGGCAACAACCACGCAGACGGCGGTGCGCTCCTCCACCACCGCCTCGAAACTTATACGAATCCACAAGGCTGGCTGCCACACTGCCGCCCTGACGGGCTGCGGTGGCAGAGCATAGCGCAGAGAGGCTGGGCGGCGGGAAAATGTAGAAGTTTGAGAACGGGGTGGGGGCTGGATAGCATTTTAATACAAGCCACAGAGGGCACCGAGGACACAGAGAAATGCAAAAACGCTCTGCGCACTCAGCGTCCTCTGTGGTTTTAGATATCACATAAATTGTATA
>JAUVLO010000073.1 GCA_030600695.1 Methanosarcinales archaeon
GCTTCCCACCAGGTAGCTCCAGCCTCACATGGTATGAACTCTACATTTGTACCTGCAGCCCGGGTAACTGCGATCATGGCATCTACCAGCTCAGGTCCCACTCCGTCTCCTTTGATTACTGCTGCTTTTTTACTCATAATATTTCACATCTGCTCTTTCATTCAAATCCGGCTATATTTGGTAATTATTTCATTTAAGGGCTTCGAACGGTGTTCATCCAATTATTGCAAGCGTTAAATGTGTGGATATAGATTTTTTTCATCTATTCTACCTTATCCTTGTAGTACTGTAACGCTTTTCTTATTACATCGGTTTCGGGTTCGCGGTACATGGCATCCATACCCCCATTACCGGAATACATATCCACTCCCCTGATCACCACTACCGGTGTACCCCAATCACCTTCACCCATAAGGAAATTGGCAAACCCAGCTATCTCATCCACCACTGCCTCATTGGCAACTTCCAGTTCGACCCCGAACAGGTCATTGCTGCCCCTCCAGTCATGGTGGGTGTCGATACCCGCAATCCCCAGGGCAATACCTGTTTGCCCTTCCCGAAACGCCCTGCCGTTGGTATCGGTAATGATAACACTGACCCGTTTGCCTGTTTGCCTGGAAAAATCTTCTTTAAGCTGCCTGGCACTTTCATCAGGGTCAGCGGGCAGCAATAATAATCCATGCTCCACATTTGACTCGTCGATACCTGCATTGATGCAGACATTCCCGCTTATGTGCCTGACAAGGAAAATGGGGGATTCAATGAAGACCTCTGTACTTTCATTGAGCACTGCCTGGACGAAGGCCGGGTCTTTTCCGATTTTTTTGGATATTCTCTCTGCTTCCGGTGTGGGAGTTATGGTTCCGGGATCGATAACCAACGCCTGCGCCTTTGACACGATTGTTGAGGCGATCACAATGATGTCATGTTCCTCTATTGTCGTTCGCTCGTGGATTAGCCCGGCAAGGTCATGACCCTGTTCTATCAGGGGCATGTTATCCACTGTGAAAACACTTAATTTCAATATTATTCCTCTCGCAAATTATGCATAGGAACATTTAAATGATTTCCCATATATAAAAAAATTAGCAAACCTTTCGATATAGATATATCCAATTGAGAAATATTTATCCTAATAATTGAAACTCCGGACATGAGGTAAAATATGGTTAAAGTTCTGGTAGCAGATGATTCTATTTTAACACGGACAATGTTAAAAAACATTTTAATAGAAAATGGTTATCATGTTGATGAGGCTGTTAACGGAAACGAAGCAGTTTCCAAATATGACGAGATCAAACCCGACCTTGTACTGATGGACCTCGTTATGCCTGAAAAGGACGGGTTGAGTGCAATAAAGGATATAATCCGCAAGGATTCCAGCGCAAAGATCATTGTGTGCAGTGCCGATATCCAGGATTTCCGTGTTTCAGAAGCCATAGAAGCAGGCGCTTCTGATTATATCACCAAGCCCTTTGATAAAGAAAAGATCATAGCCGTAGCAGAGAAATGCCTGAAGAGTGCTGCCCTGGATGAAGTAAGGCAGGATGTAAACACAGAGCGTGCCATATTGAAAGATTTTATCAAGAACGGCATGATGAGGGGGATTCAAGCTCTATCCAAGATGATCAATAAGAATATAAAGGTCTCAATCTCAGATTTCAGGTCAATTGAACTGCCCGATATCCCTGGTTATATAGGGACTGATTGTATAGGTGTGAACTATAAACTCACAGGTACCAACACAGGTACTGCCGCCCTGTTGATACCCAGGCAATTTGCCTATGATATCGTATGTGATATAATGGGGGACATTTCAGATGATACTGAGGGTACGGTCAGTTCTGTGTTCAATGAAATGGGAAATGTATTCATTAACTCATTTTTGAGTACATTCGACTACCTTCTGGATATAAAGATGACTATTGATGCACCGGAAGACGTAACCCAGGATACGATACTGGAAAAATTAAACTCTATTGAGTTCGTTTCCCCGGTATCACAAGCATATATGGTCAAAGGTAAGTATTTTATTGATAACCTGGAATTCAATATGTTCCTTATTCTCTATACTGATATCAAATCCATAGCCTATAAATACGATCTGAAGGACGGGATCAATTACCTGGTCAATGATGACCGGAATTCAGGGAAGAGTTTTGATATGTTCAAGTATATGACAAAACGTGGATACAAAGGATTATGTATCACAAAAAGACATCCTGATGATGTCAGGAAGCTTGTCGGTAATGAAAACCTTCCGGTGGTCTGGCTCAGCACAGAAGATGTCAAGATACCCAATTGTGTATGCACCACCAGTCTGCCAAAGATAGGTAAGGTAGTCCAGTCATTTTATGGAAAAGTCAATAAGATCATTCTATTAATAGATGATATCGAATATCTCGTCGATACTAATAGTAAAGGTATTGTTAATGGTTTTATTGAAGAGATAAAATCAAGGAACATGCAGGATAAGAACATCCTGATAATCCCCTCAGAACCTGCATATGGTGAAAAGGAATATTTCAGCCAAAAGAACTTTGAAATTCTTCAGTGATCAATCCACAACTGGTTTTCTCGACGTATAGGAAAGTATAAACGCATTTCGATATCGATATAGGTAATTTTCTTAGTTTCAATCAAATCTTTTGACAGGATATACAGGATTGGATCGTATCCTGTCAATCCTGTCTGCAATTTCCATTTTCTTGATAATCAATCTTCAGCAGGTTTTCCATTGATCATCGGTTAAGGAGTTTGACAAAGTCGGTATATATTATTTTCCAAAAGACCAATAATTTCATACTATTATTCAATTTAATTTAAATCGAACACGGATGACACGGATTTGACGGATTTTCACGGATTTATTTTTTATCCGTGCGCATCCGTGTCATCCGTGCAATCCGTGTTCCATTACAATATTACTCTTAACCGATGACACATGGCAGGTTTTCTCGGTGATCAATCCACAGCAGGTTTATATTTTTTCTTATATATGCGCTCAGATAAGTTTACATTCTCCAGGTAATCCACGGCTTTGCCAGTGACTGCCTCGTTTTTACCAATAACAAGGTAGCCATCTTTCCGCAGCATTTGGTAGAATTTCATGAACAGTGACCTTTTTACATCCAGCGTGAAATATATGATCACATTTCTGCACAATATTAATTCATATGTTGTAAAATTTTGAACAAAATAAGATGTAAGATCAAGATAACTGAACTTGACATGTTCTTTTACAAAAGGCTTTATCCTGTACTCATTTCCATGTTCCTCGAAGTACCTGTCAAGTAAGTCTTTCCTGATGCGGCTAACCTTGTTACTTTCATAAATCCCGGACTTTGCCTGGATTATGCTTTTTCGATCAATATCAGTGCCATAGACCATCAGGCCATATTTTTTCCCTGACTTACGAAGTGCTTCAAGGAACAGGATTGCAAGAGAATATGTTTCTTCCCCTGATGAACTGCCTGCACTCCATACTTTAATTACATTCCTGGAATCTGTTTCTTTATTCTGCAAAATTCTGGGAATAATATCCGTTTCAAGTGCTGCAAAAGTCTCAGTGTTCCTGAAGAATTCAGTGACATTAACAGTAAGGGCATCCATCAGTTTATTGAGCTCTTCCGGATTATTCCTTAGTAATTCTATGTAGCTTATTAGATCATTTTTATGGGCCAGGTTCATACGTGTGTTGACCCTTCGTTCAATATAACTATCCTTATATTGACTGATATCAAAACCTTTGTATTTCTGTATAAGAATTCTAAGAGTGTTAAAGCTATTGTTTTTAATCATGATAATAAGCCTGTACTATTTGCATTCCTTTTTTTATTATATGGGATAAATTTAAATACTGTTTCTTATCATACTTATCATAATAATATTAATACCTTAAAAAAGGAATTGCAGCTTTAGAGGGGATAAATGTGAACGAAGCTAAACGTATGACGATTAAGAAAATACTTCTTCTAAGTTTTTTGGCTTTTGCTGTTTTAATGGCCATTATCGGGAGTATTTCAGTGTACAATATTGTAGCAATGCAGGATAGTGTTGACCAGATACTAGAGGTCCGGGTGCCATTATTGTCTAAAATATCAGATGCCCAGCATGAAATTGATGCCAGTTATGTTTTAACAATCCAATATATAATAACTGAGGACTACTCCTCAAGGCAGCAGAATAGACAGGAACTCCAGAAAAGCTTGAATGCGATCGATGAATTAGAAAACCAGATCACTTCCGATATTCTTTCAAGTGGAGACCAGGATGTTTCCACCCATCTACGGGCATCCAACCAGGATTTTGAAAGAACTGTAATAGAAATCATGGACCTGCATGATTCAAGGATTACAATATCAGATGAGATAAACGTGCTTGAGACCCGGATGGTAGATAAGTCCAATGAGATGTTATCTCTTTCTCAACCATTACAAATTAACGATATCTATATCGGAATATTAGAATTGAAGGCATCTGAATACCGGTATTTATCCAATCCTTCGAGTTCAAATGCACAGAATATTCAAAATCGTGTTTCATTGCTTAAAACTGATATTGCAACTTCAAATGTGGACATTGCCAGCAAGAACCAATTAACGCTGATAACTGACCAAAACTATGCGCTTTTCGAGCAGATAGTAGCCTTAAACGAAGACCTGGTAGATAAAAATGATGCAATAACCGATTCAACCTTTATGTTACATTCTATTTCAAATACCATGATCAATGACCTGGAAGATATTTATTTCCTGAATAACCAGAAACAATTGACTATCAAAGATAAAATCCAGAATAATATCAAGTTATCTATTATCATGGTAGGACTGGCTACCCTGCTGGTGATTGCCCTTGTATTGTTATTGTTTTTGATAATCCAGAAGATAATCAGGTCAATAGGAATTTTTTCAGATCATGCAAATATTATTGCCAAAGGAAATCTTTCCCATAAAATTGAGATTACCAGCAATGATGAGATAGGTGATCTTGCCATCACATTAACAAATATGAAAGATGATATCAAGAACATTATAATAAATATCAGGGATGCTGCACTTACTTTCGGGTCTACTGCACAGGAACTGGCCGCTTCCAGTGAGGAACTCAGTGCAACAACAGAACAGATATCATCCAAGACACAGTTCATTGCAAAGGGTGCCAGTGACCAGGCACATGAAGTAGAATCCATGTCAAGGGAATTGATCAGGCTCTCACAGACTACTGAAGATATTGCCCTGACCGTAGACGAGGTCAAGGACTTTTCTGAAAAGACAGACGATATGGCAAGGGGTGGAAGGGATATGGCTAATGAATCCCTTGCAAAACTTGAAGTTGTGAAAGCCAAGCTTGGGGAATCTGCCGCTGCGGTTGAAGGACTTGGCATCAAATCCAGCAAGATAAGCAGTATCGTGGATGTTATTACTTCAATTGCCGACCAGACCAATCTCCTGGCATTGAACGCTGCCATAGAGGCTGCAAGGGCAGGTGAACAGGGCCGGGGTTTTGCTGTTGTTGCCTCAGAAGTAAGGAATCTGGCAGAAGAGTCAAAGAAAGCTGCCGAACAGATCGATTCGCTTATTAAAGAGATTTCCGAAGATACCAACCAGGCAGTAAAATATACCGAGATCGGAACTGCTGAAGCTGCTGAAGGTATTGAAATAACTACCAGGGCATTACATTCACTGGAGAAGATATCCCTGGCAGTAACTGAATCAGCCGAAAAGATCAAAGGAATTACTTCCATTGTGGATTCCCAGAAAACAAATACTGAAAATGTGGTGGATGCAATGGATAAGGTTGCCTCGATTGTTGAAGATAATTTGAACTCTACCGAAGAATCAGCGGCGGCTACCCAGCAGCAGACCGCATCTATGGAAGAACTCACCTCAGCAACTCAAGAACTTGCCCACCTGGCAAATAAATTACAGGAATCGGTCAGCAGGTTTAAAGTATCCTGAAGGGTTGTTGCACATGTCTGGTCAAATGGAATCCGGGGATATGCAGGTTGTTGTCTTCAATCTGGGTGGGGAAGAATACAGTGTAGATATTTCCATAGTACGGGAGATTATCCGCATGGTTGACCTGACCCGTATTCCCAAACTGCCAGAGTTCATTGAAGGTGTTATTAACCTGAGAGGGCAGATAACCACAGTGATCGATCTGCGAAAACGTTTTGGAATGGAACCTGTAATTAGCAATGAAAATAGAATAATAATCGTCGATTTGAAAGGTGAACCCATAGGGATCATAGTAGATTCGGTTTCAGAGGTCATGACACTGCCGACCGGACAGATCGATGATATGCCGTCAATAAAACATGCCCGGACCCAGGAATACCTGGAAGGGATATGCAAAGTCGATGATAGGATACTCATTTTACTTGATCTTGATAAGATACTTACAGAACTTGAATTCACACAAACCGAGACTGTCAAGGAAGATCTGGAAATACCAGATACATAGATACATGATAAGTGAACAATTGATTACGAGGAAAATACATGGCAGATATTTTGGTAGTAGATGATGCCGAATTTATCCGGACGTTACTAAAGGACATTCTTTCAGGCAACGGTCATCATGTTGTCGGTGAGGCTGCAGACGGTGATGACGCCGTTATGAAGTACATTGATCTTAAACCGGATCTTGTGACAATGGATATCGTTATGCCAAAATCCACAGGTATTGAAGCTGTAAAAGCTATAAAAGCCGAGGACCCTAAAGCCTGTATTGTAATGATCAGTGCCCTGGGTCAGCAGAAATTGGTAATGGAATCAATAAGGGCAGGTGCAAAAGATTTCATTGTAAAACCATTCAATGAAAAGACTGTGGTGGAAGTAATAAACAAAGCACTTCTATGATTTTCCTTATACCTTTTATTGTTACCAGGTTATACCATGAATTCTTTAATAGTTATAGGAGCATCTACAGGAGGACCGGAAGCATTGGCTGCTGTCCTATGCGGATTTCCTGAGGATTTTTCTGTACCTATTGTGGTCGTACAACATATTCTGCCCGATTTTACGGGAACGTTTGCAAAAAGGCTGGACAAAAAGGGCAACTTAGTTGTACGGGAAGGGGGACAAGGGGATATATTGAGACCCGGGCATGTATATGTGGCTCCTTCCGGCAAACATTTGGTATTCAGGCACGGCAAGATCGATCTGGATAATGGCCCGCGTGTTAATTTCTCAAAACCCTCAGTTGACGTTACCATGAAGTCTGCAGCGAGGTTGTTTAGAAAGAATGCTATCGGGATCATACTTTCAGGTTCGGGATCTGACGGCACTGTTGGAGTGAAAGCGATCAAGAATGTTGAAGGTATTACGATTGCCCAGGATAAACGCACCAGTGTGATTTTCGATATGCCCGGAAACGCTATTGAATCAGGAAATATAGACTATGTTCTGGGAGTTGAGGATATTGCTGGTAAGATCATGGAACTGGTGAAAGGACGATGAATTCAGACCTGGAGAAATATAAAGAGATATATATCAGTGATATGAGGGAACACCTCCAGAACATGAACCGGTCGTTCGTGGAACTTGAACATGACCCAGGGAACATTGATCTGCTTAATGAGATATTCAGGGCTGCCCATACCATAAAGGGGAATTCAGCCACAATGGAATATGATGATGTGGCTCACCTGGCACATGAAATGGAAAACCTGCTTGATAAGATCCGCAATAAGGAGATTACGATAGACCAGGAGATAATGGATATACTCTTTGAAAGTTTTGATGTGATTGAATCAATGGTAGAATCCATCTCAAACAATGAAGAAGTAATGGACCCGGCAGCGGTTATTGAAAAGCTTGGTCAGATATTGAAAGAAAATGAAACAAAAGCTGCTGATAAAACAAAAGCTGCTGGTAAAGCAAAAGCTGTTGGTAAAGCAAAAACTGTTGACAAAACAAAAGCTGTTGGTAAAGCAAAAACTGTCGACAAAACAAAAGCTGCTGATAAAGCAAAAACTGTCGACAAAACAAAAGCTGCTGATAAAGCAAAAACTGTTGGTAAAACAAAAACTGTTGACAAAGCAAAAACTGTCGATAAAGCAAAAGGTGCTGGTAAAGCAAAAGGTGTTGGTAAAGCAAAAACCGTTGACAAAACAAAAGGTGTTGATAAAGCAGAAACTGTGGGCCAGGACGAAGAACTGAACCTGAGTATTGCTGAGTTGAAAAGAATTACCAGTGCAATGGCATCGGGGATGACTGTATATGAAATTATTGTCACAATTGACGATAGCTGCAAACTGAAATCAGCCAAAGCCACTATTGTGATACGAAACCTTGAAAAGATCGGGGATAAGATAGCAGTTTATCCGGATGAACAGGCGATAAAAGCAACCAGTCCCGGAAAGTTCCATGTAATACTGGCATCCAGTTCTGAAATCGATACTATGAGGGAGGTGGGTCTTAGTGTCTCTGAGATATCGGATGTTGAGGTCAGGGTAATAGGTGGTGAGGACGAAGAAAACCATGAGTTCGACCTGGATTCGCTGGAAGAATTCGATATCACACAAGAGCCCCTTACTGTTGAAGAACCGGCAGAGCCAAAAACGGTAGAACCTGAACCAGTAAAACCAAAAACGGTAGAACCTGAACCAGTAAAACCAAAAAAGGTAGAACCTGAACCAGTAGAACCAAAAAAGGTAAAACCTGAATCAGTAGAACCGGTACCGGAAACTGCTCTCCCAATACCTAAAAAAAGCGAAACGAAAAAGACATCACCACCCCCCCCACAGACCGTCCAGAATATCAGGGTCAATATCCAGCAACTTGACTCCCTGATGAACCATGTTGGTGAATTGGTGATAAATAAGATCGGCCTGGAACACATGGTCTCAAATTATGAGATACCGGAACTTACTGAATCAGTGGCCCACCTTAACCGGATCGTGGAGGACCTTCAGGAAGAGGTAATGGAAATACGGATGGTGCCTGTTGACCGGATTTTCAATAAATATCCCCGTATCATACGTGACCTTTCAAAAAGCAGCGGTAAGAAGGTCAGGCTTGTGATAGAAGGCGGTGATATTGAACTGGACCGTACAGTGCTGGATGGTATAAACGACCCGTTGGTGCATATACTCAGGAATTGTGTTGACCATGGTATAGAAACGACAGAGGAGCGGACTGATGCGGGCAAACCCGAAGAGGGGACTGTACTGCTAAAGGCGACACGTGAGAAGAACCACGTCAATATCGAAATATCAGACGATGGTGCTGGTATAGACCCTGAAGTGATAAGGGAATCCGCAATATCCAGGGGATTGATGTCTGAGGATGAGGCCGCTGCAATGAGTGATGATGACCTGGTCTCGTTATTATTTCAGCCAGGTTTTAGCACGGCAAAGGTTGTAACCGATATTTCAGGTAGGGGAGTTGGAATGGATGTGGCCAGGAGGGATATCGACAGACTGGGCGGTAATATTAAGATCTACTCGACTCCGGGCAAAGGTACAAGTATCAGGTTGAGGTTGCCACTGACACTGGCAATCATTAAGGCCCTGTTGGTCCGTGTTGGCAATAATATCTATATTCTGCCCCTTAATAACGTGCTTGAATCTTTCAGGATCAATGAAGACCAGATAAAAATGGTTAATAAAAAGGAAACCTGTATTTTAAGGGATGAGGTTGTTCCGCTTGCAAGGCTGGACCAGTTGTTTGAAATAGAAAGCAATGACAAGGATTTGGATAATAACCTTTTTGTTATTATCGTGGAAAACAAGGATAAACATGTAGGGCTTATCGTGGACGAACTGGTAGGTCAGCAGGAGGTAGTGATAAAATCCCTGGGTGCTTCCCTGGGACGTGTCCAGGGTTTTGCAGGTGCCACAATAATAAAAGATGGCAGCGTTGCATTGATTTTGGATACAAATTCACTCTTAATATAATATTTTACAAAAAGGT
>JAUVLO010000067.1 GCA_030600695.1 Methanosarcinales archaeon
AGAGTAATAGTGTGATAGAACACGGATTGCACGGATGACACGGATGCGCGCGGATACGAATATAAATCCGTGAAAATCCGTCTAATCCGTGTCATCTGTGTTCTATTCAAACTAAATTGGTTAATCATAAAAAATCATTGGTTCTTTGGAAAACGATACATATCGAGTCAGTCAAACTCCTTAACCGATGACTAATGGATTCTTATCTAACTGTTCTTCAATATAATCATTTTCAGAACAGTTACAAAATGTTCTAATATTCAGAACATTTATGAATTTATATAATTTATTAAGGTAGTGAAAAGTATCTCGAGAATTTGTTTACGAATATTTTCTTACCTCTTTCCCATCTTTAACTTTTTCTCAATCCCAAATCCCCCAACCTTAAATACTTCCTTAAACAATTATGTTTAATGGCACAAACTAATAACTCAATCATGAGTCCCACCATCGCAAATATCCTCTCAGGATACGACCGGGACAACCTAACCATTGCCACAGTCACAAGCCACACCAGCCTTCAATTATTTGACGGCGCACGCAAGGAAGGTTTAAAGTCCATCGGCATCTCCATCGGTAAACCCCCTAAATTCTATGACGCTTTTCCCCTGGCCAAACCCGACGAGTTTATAATCGTGGACAGCTATGCCGATATCCTGGACAAAGCCCAGGAACTTGCAGAGAAAAACGCTATAATCATTCCTACCGGTTCATTCGTGGAATACATGGGGCACGAGAAATTCATGGAACTTGAACTGCCCACCTTCGGCAACCGGCATGTACTGGAATGGGAATCGGACCGGGACAAGGAACGCCACTGGCTGGAAGGTGCAGGCATTTCAATGCCAAAAAAGATAGATGACCCAAAGGATATCAGATCCCCGGTCATGGTCAAGTACCACGGTGCCAAAGGCGGGCGGGGCTTCTTTGTAGCCAAGAACAAAGCTGAGTTCTACCAGCGTCTTGACGAGTCCCAGCCCTACACTATCCAGGAATTCATTGTGGGCACCCGCTATTACCTGCACTACTTCTACTCACCCTTACCGACCGAAGGATACACACTGAGCAAGGGCACCCTTGAGCTTATGAGCATGGACCGGCGTGTGGAATCCAATGCCGATGAGATATTCAGGCTGGGCTCGCCCCGTGAACTGGAGGATGCGGGTGTATATCCCACCTTCGTAGTCACAGGCAACATACCCCTGGTGGCGCGCGAGTCCCTGCTGCCCAAGATATTTGAACTGGGCGAACAGGTAGTGGAAAGTTCCCTTGACCTGTTCGGAGGCATGATAGGGCCGTTCTGCCTTGAGACCGTATGCACAGATGAACTGGAGTTCCGTATCTTCGAGATATCGGCACGCATCGTTGCAGGCACCAACCTGTATATGTCAGGTTCACCCTACTCTGACCTGATAGGTCCCAACTTCTCCACAGGCCGCAGGATAGCCAGGGAGATCAAAAAGGCAGTGAAGTACGATAAACTTGAAGAGGTACTGTCTTGAATAAGACGCATGATACGACATATGATACGAAGTTTGATACGACGTATGATAAAATGTCTGATATATCGTCTGATAAAACCTATGATATAATTATAGTAGGAGCCGGACCAGCCGGCATGTTCGCAGCACACGAACTGCTGGATAAGGGCCTTTCGATACTTATCATCGAACAGGGGCGGGATATTTCCCAGCGCAGGTGCAGTATGGGGCTGGCCAGCAGGTGCACACACTGCGAACCATGTGATATCATGTGCGGTGTGGGCGGCGCTGGTACCTTCAGCGCCGGTACCCTGAACCTGCGCCCCGATATCGGCGGCGACCTGGCCCAGTTCACCAGTGAACCAAAAGCCGCCTGGGAACTGGTAGATTATGTGGACAGGATATTCCTGCAATACGGCGCACCTGATGAACTTAACAGGCCATCGGGCACTGAGGTCGAAGCCCTGGAACGCAGGGCTGCATCTGCAGGTGCCAGTTTTATTGACATCCCCCAGCGCCATATCGGATCGGACCGGGCGCCCCGGCTGATAGAGAAGTTCAAGACCTACCTTGCCAGTTCCGGGATAACCTTCATGCTGGAAACAACCGTCACCGATCTGGTTGTCAGTAACAGCAGATGTACCGGCGTAGTGCTTAAGGACGGCAGCCGTGTTGAAGGGAAAGCCGTCATCCTGGCCCCGGGTCGTATTGGCGCCTCCTGGGTGGACGGGATTGTGAAGCAACACGGCATCGATGCCAGCTATGCAGGTATTGATATCGGGGTCAGGGTGGAAGTGCCTGCCATAATCATGGACCCGGTCACCAGGATCAACCGTGACCCAAAATTCCATATTTACACAAGGAAATACGACGACTTTGTCAGGACATTCTGCACCAACCACCATGGGTTTGTAGTCAGGGAAGAATACGAGGGGTTCATCGCCACCAACGGACACTCCATGAAGGATGCCAGCTCAGACAATACCAATTTCGCTTTCCTGGTAAGGATAGAACTCACCCACCCCATGGAAAACACTACCATGTACGGCCGCTCAGTCGCCAAACTGGCAACCACCATTGGCGGGGGCAGGCCCGTACTGCAGCGTATGGGTGACCTGCGGCGGGGCCGGCGCTCCACTACGGAGCGCATCCAGCGAAACACCATCACCAATACCCTGAAAGATGTAACTCCCGGTGATATCAGTATGGCAATGCCGCACCGTATCGTCATGGACATCATTGAGGGGCTGGAAGTGCTGAACCAGATCATACCCGGCGTGGCCTCGGATTCCACGCTGCTGTACGCACCAGAGATCAAGTTCTATGCCATGCGCCTGGACGTGGACAGTAACATGATGACCAATATCAAAGGGCTGTATGCTGCCGGGGATGGGGCCGGACTGTCCAGGGATATTATCAATGCGGCAGCCACGGGCATACTGGCTGCCAGGGGGTTAATGAACAATATGCAGGGATATCATGGAACTTGAAGATTTTTTACAGCAGAACGGTTTTGATGCCTACCTGCTGCATACTGACAGCCACCGCAGCCCGGATATGTATTATGCCACCAGGTTCATGGCACCCGATGCTTTCACATACCTGTATGCCGGAGGGGATATCCTGCTGGTATCAAGTATGGAAAAAGGCCGGGCTGAGAAGGAATCCGGGATAACCGATGTCAGGTCCATCTCCGATTACGGACTCATGGATGAACTGAAGTTTCACAAGGACGGCGGTGTAGCATATTGCAAAGTAATTGCCAGGCTACTGGGAGAAGAAGGGTGCTACGCCATTGCAGTGCCCAGGGACTTCCCGCTGTTCTTTGGTGAATGCCTGAAGGCTGAGGGTTTCAAGATCACAAGTGTCAAGAGCCCTATCGCAAGGTTGAGGGAAAATAAAACAGGATCCGAGATCCAGGCCATCACAGCGGTCCAGCGCACCTGCGAACAAGCTGTGGCGCAGGCTATTGAAGTTATTAGAAGTGCCCAGGTCAGTGATGATGAATTGATCCATAACGGCACCCCCCTTACTGCCGAAGCAGTCCGGGCAGTCATACACCACATCCTTTTGGATCACGAGTGCGAGGCTGATGACACCATTGTGGCCTGCGGACCCGGTTCTGCTGACCCTCACTGGCAGGGAAGCGGGGTACTAAAGGCCCACCAGCCTATCGTGCTGGACGTGTTCCCCCGCCATATGGTGAGCCGGTATTACTGCGACATGAGCCGGACCGTGGTCAAGGGTGAGCCTGACCCCAGGATTACTGAGATGCACAGTGCAGTAGTGGAAGCACAGGAGACCGCATTCAGGCTTATCAGGCCCGGGGTAAATGGCAGTGACGTGCACCAGGCGGTTTGCGATACACTGGCCGAGGCCGGGTTCCAGGTGGGGGATGATGAAGGTTTTATTCATTCCACTGGTCACGGCGTGGGTCTTGAAGTGCATGAAAAACCTGGCCTGGGTTTGCAGGATGCTGTGCTGGAGGTAGGGAATGTGATGACAGTGGAGCCGGGACTGTATTACAAGGACGTGGGAGGCGTACGTGTGGAAGATATGGTAGTGGTCACTGATGGCGGATGCAAGAATTTAACTATACTTGATAAGAATCTACAGTTATGAATGATCACAGATGGTGTTAGTAATGGAGGAAAACGAGTTGATCCAGGAAATCAAGGAAATTGTCAGGAAATACACAACTGCCGGTAAGATACTTGCCCATGTCAGGAAAGAGACCGCAAAACAGGTTCAGGTGGGTGCGTCCCTGCTTGATGTGGCAAACTTTGGCGAGAACATGATCCGTGAAGAAGGGGGTGAGCCGGCTTTTCCAATAAACATATCCTGCAACGAGGAGGCTGCCCATGCCACACCCAAAAAGGATGATACTGCTGTGTTCGGCGAGGATATGGTCAAACTGGATCTCGGTGTGCATATCGACGGATACATTGCCGATACAGCCATCACTGTGGACTTATCCGGGCACCCTGAACTGGTGGATGCGGCCGAAGCAGCCCTTGAAGCTGCCATCCAGGCCGTACATGCCGGAATTAACACAGCAGAACTGGGAGTGATCATCAATGATACCATTACAGGTTTCGGGTATAAACCTGTAGCTAACCTGACAGGGCACGGTCTGGCCCAGTATATGCAGCATGTGCCGCCTAGTATACCCAATATCCCTGTTGATTCCGGTGTTGTCCTTGAAGTGGGGCAGATAATAGCCATAGAACCTTTTGCCACCGACGGTAGGGGATATGTGAGTGAGGGGGCAGGTGTCGAGATATATAATAAGGTTGGCAACAAGCCTATCCGGGCTCCCGCTGCCAGGGCCATCCTGAAGGAGATCGAACCATTCAAGACACTGCCCTTCGCAAAGCGCTGGCTCAATTCAAAGCACCTGGACTTTGCAATGCTGCAGCTTGAAAAGAACGGGAACATTTCCTCTTATCCGGTACTGAAAGAGGAAACAGGGAAACTGGTCTCCCAGGCAGAACATACCTTAATAGTCGAAGAGGACGGCTGTACGGTAACAACCAGGTGATCATGGTACGTCTTGGAAGAATCGCAGGACTATTGGGAATAACAATATTTGCAGCCCTGGTTACCGGAAGTGCCAGTGCCGAATATAACTGGAGCAACCAGATCACTATTCATCTGGACGGCATGGAATGGCAGTACACCGAAGAGCTGTCTGATATGGATCCCTATGTATTCAGATACGATATTGATAACAGGCAGGGAAATAAGGACGACTTTGTCAGTACATGGGAACTGATGAAGGCAGACAAGTGGATGAGGGGAAGGTTCAGGGATGCCATTGAACGTGAAATGGATGTCAGGATAGACAATTCATCACTTGGTATTGAGGTACTGGATATCGATGCTTCACTTTCCAAAAATGCACTGGGTCCGGTCGAGAGCATGACAGAATTGACAAACATCTACAGGGTAACATACTTATTCCCGGAAGGACTGCTGGAAAATGGCAGTACCATATGGTTTTTGGGAGAACCGGGTTCGCATCTGTCAGTTAGTTTTCCTGAAGGTACGCAGATCATATCGACCAAAGGTATTGATAATGTGAGTATCGGGATATCTTATCTTTCAGGCAGGTTCGGTGCAATAAATGAGAGTATTAATGCGACTGATGAAGGTGTGGCTAATGAAAGTGTGACTGATGATGGTGTGACTAATGAAGGTGCCGATGCAGGGGGGGCAGAAATAACTTACATTATAGACATTATAGATATAGTTCCACCACCGCAAAACAACCTGTCAGAAGAGCCGGGGGAGAACGAGTCCACAATCCCTGTTCCCACTGAAATACCCTTCCTGGGGACCGTTTACGTGCTATTGGTGATAGCAGCCGCGGTATTATTATTATTAAAAGATTGAATACATTTAATATTGATGTAGTGGCGGGCAGTTGGAATATTATGAAGCGAACGACAGATAATAAGAGTATCCAGCCGGATGAGGTTTGCATCTTTATCCCTACAATGAATGAATCCCATACCATAGGCAACCTGATCGATGAATTCACGTCACTGGGATTTTCCAATATCCTGGTACTGGACGGCCACAGCAAGGACGGCACAGCCGATATTGCCAGGGAGAAGGGTGCCAACGTAGTGATGCAGACCGGTAAGGGGAAAGGACAGGCTGTTATGCAGGCCTTTGACATTATTGACAGCCCGTATGTGATCATGATCGATGGTGACGGTACATACCTGCCCGGTGAGGTTGACCTCATCATGGATGCACTTGCAGAAGGGGCAGGACATGTTATTGGCGATAGGTTTGCAAACCCTGGCAAGGGGGCCTTCACCAGGTTGAATAAGATAGGGAACAAGATACTCAATAAACTCTTCGGGTTCGCTTACGGGGAATGGCTCAATGATATATTATCCGGATACAGGGGGTTCACCAGGGAAACGATCTCAAATATGGTACTGAACCAGACCGGGTTTGAGATAGAGACCGAGATCACAGTGGAATGTGTCAGGCAAGAGGTAGGTATCGAGGTGGTACCCATTACTTACCTTGCCAGACCAGGGGGGGCGGACACTAAGTTGAATCCTTTAACGGACGGGTTCAGGATAGGGAGTACGATATTTACAATGGCAAAAATAAACAATCCTTTATTCTATTTCAGTGTGATGGGAGGTGTGACCATTCTTACCGGACTGGTCATCGGTGCATATGTTGTGAACGAATGGATGGCCGGGATCACACATGTTTTACTGGCGGTGTTGACCACACTTATCATAGTAAGCGGGATACAGATGTTCATCTTTGCCATGATGGGTGATCTGATCGCTTCTCTTCACAAGGAAACAATGAGGGCTCTTAGAAAGCAGAAATAATAATTGGAATTATGTGCTGGATGCTAATAAAAACGTCATCTTGCGTGAGTATTATTTAAAATAGCATCCAACTCGTAGTCGAATAGGACCACAGTATTACTTCTATGTCCCCTTCTAATAATGGAGCGTGTGTTTTTCATCACACTCTGCATCCTTTGTGGCATTAAATATCACACAATTTGTATATTTCAACAGCCATGCGACCATTCCACCATTCATTGGAGTCCGGCAGCACCTGTCTAATGTGTGTCATGTATAATTAACCCGGATTCGATTCTACGTTAAGTATACTCATCATAGAATCGCTAAATCTTTGGTATTCAAATACCGCACCACCGGGCACGCCTTCAAACACAGCCCGCAATGCGTACAGTTCTCATTCACCACAGCCCGCCCATCCTTAATCTTCACACCCTGCACCTCGCACTTACCCACACACAGCCCGCAGCCCGTACACTCCAGCGCCCGCCGGATCGAAGATTCGGCCCCCCTCATCAACCGCCTGGCTCCGGCTTCAGTATCGCTCCTGGCAGTCACAGTACCGGATGCGAACACCTGTACATTATCCTCGCCCCGGCCGGACGTGATCACGCCATCCATGGAATGCACCTCACCCAGCACCCTCATCATGCCCGAATCCTCGATAGCTTCAAGGTTCAATGGCACACCAAAACTACCCTCAGCCGAAACCCCGCCAGCCTTGCACGGCCTGTATCCCGACACCATTGAGAATTCCATCTCACCGCCGAACTCATCAGGCACCAGGTTGATGCCCAGCCTCTCTGCCATCTCCCGCTGCACCTTTGGAGGATTCTGCCAGCGCCACAGCCCGTAATCCACCCAGCCCTCTCCGTAGCCGAACTTCTCTGCATGGGAGCGAAGCTTCTCCTCGAACCGCGCCCACATTTCGGGATGTATCTCCTTGATACGTGACATCTCGGCCATGCTTCCCGACGGGCACAGCCAGCAGCCGATGCGGTCGAACCCCTGTTCATATAACGGATTGTACGGTGCCTTTTTCCAGAACAGGTACAGCCAGATATGCAGCGCAGTCCAGTTCTGGATCGGCGAGGCCGCTATCTGGTTACCTATCCAGGGGTTCTTCCATATCTTATCACTTTTAGCCCGCCCCTCGCTCTCGTACTTGCGCTGGCCGATAAATGTCAGGCAGCCCTCTGGGAAATTCTCTTCAATGAGCATGGAGATCGGGCCCAGTTTGCAGGTCTTGCAGCACCACCTCGCCTCAACCGTGGGTGGTCCGAAAGTGTCGATGGAGTCCCAGAACACGTCCCCTGCATGATAGGTTTTAACATCCAGGCCGTAATGCCTGCCAACCTCTTCCACATTCTCCAGGGTCTCAGGGAACTCCAGTCCGGTATCGGCGAACAATACATCGAACCCGTCCAGGCAGTCCATGACCAGTAACAGGGTGGCCAGGCTGTCCTTGCCCCCCGAGTATGATACACTGACCGGCCTGTTTGTGGATCTGGAAACATTCCTGATAAAACTGTGCGCCTTTGCCTCGAAATCTTCCAGGATATCAAGATTGGCAGTAACTACATCATCCCATGAATGGGGGGAGGGTGCTGCAACTGTTTCAACTATCCCGCTCCATCTGGTCTTGACAGCCACGCCCCGTAAAGCCGCTATCATCTCCCCGCCGTTCATCTTAGCCCTGCCAGCAGACACAGGTACGCCGTCAGGCGATACCACCACTACCTCCGCACCCGGGATAATCCCGGGGTCGGCATCGATAACGCCGGGTGCCAGCGTGCTGGCACCTTTTTGAATAAATGGTACTGCCGACTCATCTATCACCACCCAGTTGCGGCGGCCGTCCATACTGTCGAATATGCGGGCTGCCCCTTCCATCCTGGGCAGCAGTACCCACTTACCTGACTCCACATCGTACCTGATATTGGCAAGGGCCACGCCACTGGCTATGATCTCTTCCATCCTGTCGTCCGATGGCACTTTATTCATGATGGCGATAGTACCGTCAGGTATCAGGGGACTGCCGAACTGCACTGTAGCTGTGGCGTTGATATGGTTAATATCATGGGGGAATGCAGGCCTGATATCACCAGGCGGTGTAACCTTGACCTTGCCAGCAGGTGAGCCGCATGCACATAAGGGCTCCAGTACAGGCAGGTCGCATTGGGGGCACCAGTGCAGGACCATCTTTCCCAGATATATCTTTGTCATGGGCCATCATATGATAGAGAAGTATAGAAATATTGTGCCACATAATATATTGATAAAGACTGGTCAATTTCCGGGTGGGGACATGAAATATAAACAGATAATCAAAGTGCTGGCCTTCGCACTGTCATTGAACCTGGTGGTAGCATTTGCCAAGCTGGTATACGGCCACCTGACCGGCTCCATCAGCATGAAGGCCGACGGCTTCCACTCACTTATGGACGGTGCATCGACCACTGTGGGAATACTGGGTATCTGGGTAGCGTCCCGCCCGCCTGATGAATCCCATCCTTACGGGCACCGCAAACATGAGCAGTTCGCCTCGCTGTTCATAGCCGGGCTGCTGCTCATCACAGGGTTTGAAGTGGCCAGGGGTGCCATTCAAAGCATATATGAACCTTCTATCCCCAGGGTCACCTCATTGAGTTTTGCCATCATGCTGGGTACCATGGCCGTTAACTTATTTGTCACCACACTTGAAAGCCGGAAGGGCAAAGAATACAACAGCCAGATACTGATCGCCGATTCCCTCCATACCAGGAGTGATATCTTCGTATCCATTGGCGTTATCTGCAGTCTGATCGCTGTGAAGGCAGGCTACCCTATGATCGATGTAGTTGCTGGTATCGTGATCGCACTGATCATTGCCAAGGCCGGGCTGGATGTGGTGAGGGAGGTATCCTTCACACTACTGGACGCATCGGTCCTGGATACTGATATGCTGTGTGGGATTGCAATGGAAATAGAGGGGGTTGAGGACTGCCACAATATCAGGACCAGGGGTACAGCCGATAATGTCTATGTGGACCTACACGTGCTTGTAAGGGAAGATATGCATATGGATGAGGCGCACTGCATCGCCCATGCGGTGGAAAACCACATTAAGGAGAAGGTGGAAGGTGTGAAGGATGTGATGGTGCATCTTGAACCTGAAATTATTTCAGGAAAAGATAAATCTGAAAGGAGACAGTGAATGACATACATGTGTCATCGGTTAAGAGTAATATTGTAATAGAACACGGATTGCACGGATGACACGGATGCGCGCGGATACGAAAATAAATCCGTGAAAATCCGTCAAATCCGTGTCATCTGTGTTCTATTCAAACTAAATTGGTTAATCGTAAAAAATCATTGGTTCTTTGGAAACAATACATGTTGAGCCAGTCAAACTCCTTAACTGATGACTAATGGAATGACATATATGAATAATCCGGAACTTGCTGATTACCAGATAGCATTGGAACGCTTGAACGATGAAAATGATGAAATTATCTCTGGTGAAGATATGAGGGAGCGCCTTGGGCTACAGGATTGAATGTAATGAGTGTACGCTCATACCGTTTGCTTTTTCTGGCATATTGAGGTTATATTAGAAGTAATATAGAAAAGACCCGTATCCACTTCAAATCTAAGGGTAATTTAAAAATTATTAGACAGGATTGACAGGATCGACAGGATACGAGGCAACATTAATATCCTGTAAATCCGGTCAAAATACCATGCTTTTTGAAGTGGATACAAAGACCCGCCTATTGCGGCGGGTTCATTTGATTTATACTACCACGATCTCCTGGCCCCTGGACTCTGCCTTTATCTCTGGATTATAGTAGGAGTAGGCACTGCTGTCAGGTATTATAGCCTTGACAGGGAACTGTGCCTGCACCTGAAGGTCGAACATGAGTTCCTCACCTCGTGGCAGGTCATCCACATACAGGATGATCTTGCGGCCCGCTATCTCGTACCTGCTGATAAGACCATCCGTTTTTAGTTCATCCAGTGTGGATACAACCGGAGCAAAGCCTGTGGGTACTGCCACATCCAGGATCAGCATGCCAGTTGAATTGGCCCCTCCTGTGTATTTCACCCTTGCATGGACATCCACAATATCATTCACTGCCACATCCGTAGCATCGTATTCCACTTCGAAC
>JAUVLO010000042.1 GCA_030600695.1 Methanosarcinales archaeon
ACATTCGTTTCAGGAATTCTGGTACTGCTTAATTCAGGTTTTTCAGAATACATGCGGGACAGGAAGAAAAAGAACTGACATTCATTCAATATGATGATCCTCACGCAAGACCTTCAATAGTTCCAGAACCGAATAACCAGCCCTGGTAACACCCATACTCCTGCTATCAGTATCAGTACCTGCAAGATACAGGTTCGTAATAGGTGTCCTGGTGTCTGCAAAGAAGCCATCAATGGTCACAGAAGCTTTCTCGGGAATAGTATACTGGTAGTGGGTCATCTCGATATGGTCCTTTATACCGGGCAGTGCAGTTAGTATGGTATTATACATCCGCTTCCTGTCCACTGATAGTTGTACAGACTCATCAACAATGAAAGTGAACCCGACAAGCTGCTTGCCCGGAGGTGCCAGTGATTTGTCGTAGTTGCTAATTGGCATGGCCCAGAAAGCCCTGCGCTTGAACCATACCTCTGAGCCAGTGTAGTCAAACTCAGGCAATTTTGTATCAAGACCCAGCCATATTGTCATACTATGGGTCTGCACGATCCGGCCAATATCCTGTATATATGACGACGGCAGATTATCAGTAAGTGCAGGCAGGTCTTTTGCAAAGCCTGTGAAGACCACAACATCAGCAGGATAAGTCCCATCAGGGGTGACCACTTCTTTTACAGCCCCTTCCCTTGTATTTATTCCTGTCACCCTGGATGAAGTCTTTATTTGAACAGAATCATTCATGGAAAATAAAACTGCATTTAAAAACCCCTTAAGACCCTTGCGTGGATATGCCTGGGAATAACCAGTATTATTATTGGCAAGCCTGCTCAGTATTGATAAGTGTCCCTTCAACTGGCTCATAGTAAGATGATTTGCAAGTAGGGCCACGTAGGATTTTGCGATCTCTTCATCCTCAAAGAAGTTCTCAGGTACACTATCCCGCATATAACTACTGCCTGTCAGCATCCTGTGTACTGAGGTCTCATACATTGACTTACCAGATAATGAGTAACTCATGGCATTGATAAAATCCAGTGAATCCTCAGAAAGCCCACTGGGCAGGTAATCATATACTGACTGGTTGCTGAGGTCAGACCCAAGCGTGGACTGGGTAAAAGCCTTTGTGATGGCCTGGCTGAGCAGCAATCTGTCCATTTTTGGCAGGACATCGAATCTGGCAAAAGCCTTTAAGTTGAACGGTATCTTGGACAGTCCGTTTGGAGTCCTGACATGATAACTCCCATGGTCAAGGAACATGGGTGAATAATCGAAATACGTATCAATAAGACGGCGCAGCGGCCCGACCCGCAGGTGGGTTATCGCATGGACACCAGTGTCTACCTGGAATCCATCTACATCGTAACTATTGCAGTTCCCACCCACATAACTACGTTTTTCCAGGACAAGTACCTTTTTTCCATGTTTTGAAAGCGTCATAGCAGACATCAAGCCGCTAATACCGCCGCCTACCACTATTACATCATAATCAGCCATATTGTATCCAGTATTAATAATGGTCAGACCTTAAAATCCTTTTCGGCAACCCCATTGTCAATCCCGTTGTCAACCTTGCTGGCAATCCCGTTGTCAACCTTGCTGGCAACCCCATTGGCAACCTCGCTGTCAACCCCATTGGCAACCTTGCTGGCAACCCCTTTGGCAATCCCATTGATAATTGCATCATAGCGCTGGCATACACGCTCAATGATATCATTTGTAGCATTCTTATGTGTTGGCACCAGTATATCCGCACCTGATGATACATCTACTCCCTCACTCGATAAGCCATAGTCAGGGGCTACCAGCAGCCCGCTGGCAGATACATTGAGCTTCATATCGGCAATGAGCCGGGCCACCATATCGGTAGCAGGCTTCACCCTGGTAGTAATGCCAAGGGTTCTGGATAAATATTGTTCCTTTAATTCATTTACCTTTTCAACTGCTGCTGTTACTTTGTCCTTGTTGCCAAGAGGTGAGAGTTTTTCTATGGTCTCAAGCAGGTCATCGAAAGTAACAGCCTGCACCTCTATTATCTCACCATTAAAGTATTCGGCAGCCTTCTCTCCGTACCCCTTTGAGAGTACCAGCTTGCTCACGTTTTTTATTCGCAGGATATCTTTCTCTGTGGGTTTATACGGGTCCACAACCTTGAAATTATCAATACCCAGCAGGAACATAAGGGACAGATATCCCATTGTAACACCTACAGTGGGCTTCACACCCAGCCACTTGTCAAGCCCGGTCTGCCCTTGCTCGGATACCAGCTCAATGATCTTCTGTTTGACATACTCAGGGTCACTGGATTCAAGCCCGAAATATTCGGCAAATCCATGTGTGGTGGTAAGTATCCGGCTCCTCCCTTCCGGGCTCCTGCTTATCAGTCCCCTGGCCTCCAGTTCCCTTACATGGTCATAGGTGGCATTGCCGCGTTTCTCTACCAGGTCGCTCTGGAGCAGGGGCTGGTGGTAGGCTATCATGGAAAGGGTCCGAAGCACTGGGGATGGCAGTTCCTTTGGGGCCACACTCCTGACATGGTCTGCATATTCAGGTTTGACCTGCATTACGTACTTGCCTTCCACCTCAATGATATCCAGTCCCGACTGCCGCCCCCGGTACTCCTGTATGAGCGAGAGCACAATGGCACGGGTTTTTTTCTTTTTACTTACCAGTTCCTTTAATGTGGCAAGATCTACCGGTCCGCCGGCAGCGAATAATGCGGCCTCTATTATCTCACGGTCTCCTATGAACATACCCCCGGTGAATCAGGATACCTGATATACAACTCACCGAAGAGTTCTTCCTGCTCAAGCCATATCTCCTTATTGGTTGCAAGGAACAGCAGCGAGATATAGGCCATCAGTTTATTTGAACGGTCCCCGGACAGCAGTTCACTAAGCGCGATATATGTCCTGTCTTCCAGGATGCTGCTTAGCGTTCCCCTCATTGTGTCCACCCTGCCTTCGATATCCTCTTCATGTGCGACATCCAGTACCTGTTCGATGGTCGGCCGGTCCAGTTCGATGGTCTCCCTGGCTCGATTACGGATGGTCTTGCGCCGTTCGACCACTTCTGCTTTTTCCAGTTCAAGTATCAGTTCATCCAGCGTGACCGAGCGCTGTGAATGGCGCCTCACAGGTGGTTTTGGGACAGGATAATCGTCCACATCAAAAAAGTCCAGATCATCGACCCACGAATCATCCTCAATAACAGGTTCCTCTACCAGGATATTGGACTTCATGCGCAGCAGGATAGCTGCATAATGGAGTGTCCTGCCTGATATCCTTAAGTCCATACGCTCCAGTTCTTCAATATGGTGCAGGAACTTGTCAGTTATTTCTACTACATCAATGTTCCATGGGTCAATCTCACCCTCCCGGGCAAGGTTTACCAGTATCTCGACAGGCTCTTCATAAATATCCTGTGCATCTTGACCCACAGGTAAATACTCATAAGTACATGGTATCTCTACTAATTCTTCCATTCAGTTCATCCCCTCTGAAATCCAGAATTCCTGTAATATTATATTATATTACAATACTGTAATCTTATAATATTGCAACACTGTAATATATTTACGCTGTTATTATATATTATCTTTTCCAATTCCGCTATCCTCGCCAACGACCCTGGCTACTGCCATTACTTTATCTCCAGGTTTGACATTCATTATCTTGACACCCTGGGTATTGCGTCCCTGCACCCTGATATCAGACACAGGCACCCTGATGATGATGCCGTCCGATGTTGTAATCATTAGTTCATCCGATTCATTAATGGCCTTAACATCCACGATCAGGCCGTTGCGGATACTGGAAATAATGGTTATTACACCCTGGCCCGCCCGGTTCATTTTCCTGTATTCATCAAACCTGGTACGCTTACCGAACCCGTTCTCGGTGATGGTAAGCAGGGTAGCATCGTCACTTACGATGTCCATTCCTACCACGTAATCATCACCCACAAGCCTGATGCCTCTAACGCCACGGCCCCCCCTTCCGGTAGGCCGCACATCAGTCTCAGAGAAACGTATGGCTTTACCATGACGGCTGCCGATGATAATGTCCTTGGTGCCGTCAGTAAGCTTAACTATCTCAAGTTCATCACCTTCATCAAGGGTAATAGCTATTATGCCGCCCCGCCTGGGGTTTTTGAAAGCGGACAGTTCGGTCTTCTTGACTACCCCGAACCTGGTGGCTTTGATGATGTACTGGCCGCTTTCAAATGTCTTGACAGGTATCTGGGCAGTGATCTTCTCCCCGCTGTCCACCTCTATGAGATT
Source organism: Methanosarcinales archaeon (assembly GCA_030600695.1). Classification (GTDB taxonomy): domain Archaea; phylum Halobacteriota; class Methanosarcinia; order Methanosarcinales; family Methanocomedenaceae; genus Methanocomedens_A. Next base: position 4,277 of record JAUVLO010000042.1, read on the forward strand.
GATTATAGCCTTGCCGCGGCTCTGCCTGGATGCATCGGGTATCTCATACACCTTTTTCCAGTAAACCCGGCCCCTGTCTGTGAAGAACAGGATGTAATCATGCGTTGAGGCCAGGAACAGGTCTTCCACGAAATCGGCTTCCTTGGTGTCCATGCCTATGACACCCCTGCCGCCCCGCCTTTGCTGCCTGTATGTATCCACAGGCATACGCTTGATATACCCGCTATTGGAGATGGTGACCACTACGTCCTCAACAGGTATCAGGTCCTCATCTTCCAGGTCCACGCCGCCTTCTACTATCTGGGTGCGCCTGGCGTCCCCGTATCTGTCCCTGATAGAGGTCAGTTCCTCCTTGATAATGTTCAGTATCTTGTTCCTGTCAGCCAGCAGTTCGAGCAGCCATTTGATGGTTTCCATCAATTCCTTATGTTCATTGTCTATCTTTTCCCGCTCAAGACCTGTAAGTTTTTGCAGCTTCATATCCAGGATGGCCCTGGCCTGCTCTTCACTCAGGTCAAAATTTGCCATAAGCCCGGTGCGTGCCTCTTCCACGGTCTTGCTTGCACGGATCAGGGCTATGACCTGGTCTATGTGGTCCAGCGCTATCTGGAGACCCTCAAGTATATGGGCGCGCTTCCTTGCCTTTTCCAGTTCGAACTGGCTGCGGCGGGAGACGACCTCAACCCTGTGGTCAATGAAATACTGGATAAGCTGCTTTAGGGTGAGCACCTGGGGCTGGCCGTTCACCAGTGCCAGATTGATGATGCCGAAGGTGGATTCCATCTGGGTGTGCTTGTATAACTGGTTCAGCACTACATCAGCATTGGTGCCCCGGCTCAGTTCCATCACGACCCTGATGCCGTCTTTATCTGACTCGTCCCGCAGGTCTGAGATGCCTGATATTTTCTTTTCCCTGACAAGTGCGGCGATATTTTCTATCAATTTTGACTTGTTCACCTGGTAGGGCATCTCATCGATGATGATGCTCTCCTTGTTCTTGTGCTCCTCAACAGAGATCTTTGCACGTATCTTCACGATACCGCGCCCGGTCTTATATGCACTGTGGAAGCCTGCGCTGCCGAAGATGTAGGCACCTGTCGGGAAATCTGGACCCTTGACAACACTCATCAGTTCCTGGAGCTCAACGTCAGGATTGTCGATGGTCATGGTCACGGCATCTATGATCTCTGAGATATTGTGGGGCGGCATGTTGGTAGCCATACCCACGGCAATACCTGTACTGCCGTTAATAAGCAAATTCGGGAATTTTGATGGCAGTACCACCGGTTCTTTCAGGCTGCCGTCATAGTTGGGCACAAAGTCCACTGTATCCTTGTCGATATCGGCAAGCATCTCTTCAGCAATACGGTCCATGCGCACCTCGGTATAACGCATGGCTGCAGCAGCGTCGCCGTCAATTGAGCCGAAGTTCCCCTGCCCGTCGGCCAGGGTATACCGCATATTGAAATCCTGGGCCAGCCTCACCATAGTGTCATAGATGGCAGCGTCGCCATGGGGGTGGTACTTACCCATGACATCACCCACTATCCTTGCTGATTTCTTGTATGGCTTGTCATGGGTCATGCCCTGGTCCTGCATACCGAACAGGATGCGGCGGTGTACGGGTTTCAGGCCGTCGCGCACGTCAGGCAGTGCCCGTCCCACGATAACGCTCATGGAATAATCGATATATGAGGTCTTCATCTCGTCTTCGATATTTATGGGTATGATGTTCTCAGTAGGCTCCTCTTCGTCGTTGACCTCTTTTTCCATGCCCGGTTCTTCTATGCCGGATTCTTCTATATCCTCCCGCTCATCCGGGTGTTCAGATGTCAAGGTTCTGCACCTCCCTGGCATGCTGCTCGATAAACAGCCGTCTGGGCTCCACCTTGTCGCCCATAAGTATAGTGAATATCTCATCCGCCTCCATGGCATTCTCAAGCATAACCTGCACCAGTGTCCTGGTATCCGGGTCCATAGTGGTATCCCACAACTGGTCAGGGTTCATCTCACCCAGTCCCTTGAAACGCTGGATACCTGCACCCTGTCGCCCCATCTCTTCAAGTTTCGCTTCAAGCTGGGCATCGCTGTACACATAATGTGTGGCCTTCCCCTTCTTTATACGGTACAGGGGCGGTTGTGCTATGTACACATATCCTATCTCGATAAGCGGGCGCATGTACTGGTAGAAAAAGGTAAGCAGCAATGTCCTGATGTGGGCACCGTCCACATCGGCATCTGTCATAATGATTATCTTGTGGTACCTGGCCTTCTCGATATCAAAATCATCGCCCAGGCCCGTACCTATGGCAGTGATGAGGGCACGTATCTCAAGGTTATTGAGTATCTTGTTCAGCCTGGCCTTCTGGACATTGAGTATCTTACCCCGAAGCGGCAGTATGGCCTGGAAATTACGACTCCTGCCCTGCTTGGCAGAACCGCCTGCACTGTCGCCCTCTACAAGGTAGAGTTCGCACTTTGATGCATCCTTTTCACTGCAGTCCGCCAGTTTGCCTGGCAGCGAAGATATCTCAAGGGCGCTCTTTCGTCTGGTCAGTTCGCGGGCCTTGCGTGCGGCTTCCCTTGCCTGGGCTGCCAGCACCGATTTGCTGATGATATTCTCAGCTTCCTTTGGATGCTCCTCAAGGAACTCGCCCAGCCCCTCACCCACCAGGGTCTCCACAATGCCCTTGACCTCGCTGTTGCCCAGTTTGGTCTTGGTCTGGCCCTCGAACTGTGGGTTGGTTAACTTGACGCTGATAATGGCTGTCAGCCCTTCCCGTATATCCTCACCCGAAAGCTTGGCCGCGCCCTTGACCAGGTTGTGCTCCTTTGCATAATCATTGGCTGTCCTGGTCAGGGCCGCCTTGAAACCGCTAAGATGTGTGCCGCCCTCATGAGTATTGATATTATTGGCAAATGAGAACACGGCCTCTGTGTAACTGTCATTATACTGGATTGCAATCTCCACCTGGGTACTGTCGCGGGACTTCTGGAAATATATAGGCGGCTGGTGCAGTGTGGTCTTATTCGTGTTCAGGTGTTCCACAAAGGCCACGATACCGCCCTCGTAATGGAACAATTTCTCGTCCCCGGTGCGCTCATCCTTGATCTTGATCTTGATGCCCTTGTTCAGGAATGCCATCTCACGCAGGCGTTTGGAGATGGTCTCAAAACTTATGTCAACAACCTCGAATACCTCGTAATCGGGCTTGAAGGTCATTTTTGTGCCTGTCAGCTCGGAAGTACCCCGTACCTCAACGTCGCCCATGGACTTGCCGCGCTGGTACCTCTGGAAATAGATATTGCCATTGCGGTACACTTCGGCCTCCATCCATTCGGACAGGGCATTGACCACAGACACACCCACACCATGCAGCCCGCCCGAGACCTTGTATGACTCGGTATCGAACTTGCCCCCGGCATGGAGCTTTGTCATGACAACTTCAAGGGCTGATTTGTTATATTTCTCATGAATATCCACAGGGATGCCCCTGCCGTCGTCCTGTACGGTCACGGAATTGTCCCTGTTGATGGTGACATCGATGGTTGTGCAGTATCCTGCCAGGGCCTCGTCCACACTGTTATCCACTACCTCGTAAACCAGGTGGTGAAGTCCACGGTAATCCGTACTGCCGATATACATACTGGGGCGCTTACGGACCGCCTCCAGCCCTTCCAAAACCTGTATCTTGCCTGCATTATATTTCTTGTCGGTCATCAATGTTCTCCAAAATTCACTTAGATTATGCCCATTTCGGTCAGCCGGTCGGGTAGGTACCGCTGGGTCACGAAATCCAGGCCCTTGCCTGCAAAAGCCTGCTGTTCTGCCTTCTTGCCGATATCAAGCTGGAGCTTAATTTGGGTCTTCCAGTATTCGGAATCGAACCTGGGGTCAGACAGTTCGCTTCGCAATGCCTTGATATCCTGTTCTGTCAGCTTGTCGGTGGACAGGTCGTACTCAACTATGTCACTTGGCTGCACGCCTATGAACTGCGCTGCCGGGGCAGCCAGGTACTCGGACAGGTGTGCGCTCTTGATGGCACCGTAGGCAACGCTGGCAAATATCCTGTAACTCCAGGGGTCGCCATCAGTGAATACCAGGATCGGCAGGTTTAGTTCCTCACTAAGCCGTTTCAGGATGCGCCGTGTGCTGCGAGCAGGCTGCCCCTTCAGGTGCACCAGGATGGAATTGAAGTCCTCGTCAAATCCGTTCTCGATCAGGCGCGCCATCATGCCGCCGGTCTCAATGGCTACCACAAATTTGGCATCGTGGTCAAGGAACTCGATATTGTCAACATTGAACGGTATCTGGTAACCGCCCTCGCCAACATCGTCCCGGCAGTGGATGATACGCTCGCCCCGCGTTGTGGTCTCCTTGAGCCTGATAGACCCGAACATGGTGGCACCGTCCTCTTCGGGCCTCATGTGGAAATCCTCCCTCTGCATTGCGGTGATGATCTCCAGGTCTTCTATCATGCGGTCGCTTTCCGGCTGTTCCCTGAACTTGGCTATGTCCCAGTTCTCTGAAATGTAATACAGCTCCCTTAAGGTTGAACCCCTGTTGTTCTCCAGGTGCTCCTTGATAAGCATCTCGGCTGTGTATGACATTTTTAATATCTGGTTTGCACCTTTGACTGTCTTGGCGCTGCGCGTGCTTGTGCTGTTGCCGTACACCCAGACTTCGCTGTTGTTATCATACTCGATGTTGGCCTTGGTGCGTGTAGGCAGCACGATATTGGGTACTGCCTGGTCCTCGAACTGCTTGTAAAATGATCCCACTATACCCAGCAGGGACTTTTTTGCCAGCTTATCCCGTTCCTGTCGCAGGCTATTCATCCACATACCCCCGCACAGCTTTGGCGCCGTTGACCATTCCTTCATCTACGCCTTCCACGATAAGGTCGGGCAGCCTGGCGGCCTCTTCATCGGATACGAAAGGCATGTTGTACTTGATGTTCACACTGCTTCCCGGTTTCACGTTAAGTTTCCAGATATGATCGCTATCATTGCCCAGTGATATGACCTTTGGTTCAGGGTTGGCATCACGCACAGGATACTGGTGGGTATCGTGCAGCGCAAATGCCATTGAAGCGCCGCTGTAGTTCTTTATTGTGATATCCACCTGCACCCCGTCCCCGTTGTGTGAGACACTGCGGTACACCAGCAGGTTGCCCATGACCTTTGCCACTACCGGGGTGATATCAGGGGTTGGCCTGTCCAGTATCGTGGATACCTTTTCAGCGATCCTGGGCAGTATCTTCTTGATGATCTCTTCTTTCTCCCTGCGCTTGGACAGGTGCTGCTGTTTTGACAGGAAGGTCTTGAGCTTGCGGGCCACGTCCTTTAGTGCCAGTTCGACCTCGTTCATGATCTCGGGAACGTCTGCCAGAGCGTCCTTGCTCTCTGAAGTGAATGGTATATGAGTGGAAGCGACATGCACTGTGAACACAGCCGGACCTGTGGGAAGACCGCCGCCGGGCTGGTTCAGGGAGTAGTTTTTCCACCTGATGTTCTCGACTGCATGGGTGATGGCACAGCCACCCTGCTGGTACAGCAGGGGCACCCGGTTTGCAAATCTTATTATGTGTACCCTGTCCTCTTTCCCGAGGCTGCCGCCGTAGGCAATGCCTGCCTCTACCAGGAAGGGATGGCCTGTATGCACTGACGCTGACCGGCTGACAGTAGCTATGAAATCCACACTGAACTCCTTTTCCAGTCCTTTGTAGATGAGTGACTCGGTGATAGGGGACAGGCAGTCTGTGGGTGGTACCATGATCTTGACTTTCCTGAAGGCATCCAGGAGTTTTTTTGCTTCCTCCAGTTCAATGGAATGAGGGTCGCTTTCAGGGTCAAGGTGTGCAGCTTTGCATATCTCCTCTGCGGTCTGCAGGCCGATGCGGGAAAAGCTGTATCTCAGGAACGGGGCGAGTTTCTGCCTGTCTGTGTAGCGCAGCATCTTGATTAGCGTGCCCAGTTCGATTCCCTCCGGATGGGGCATGATCTCCTTTGCCGGTACGGGCAGGGTGTCCACTGCGCGCTCGAATATGATGGTATTTCCGTCCGGTTCCACAAGGGTAAGCCTGGCATGGGTGTTGACGATGGCTGTGCTTTTCATATATTCCATCACGCTTTGCCGGCGTCCCTTCACATACGAGGCTTTCATCTCCATCTCGACCCGGGTGCCTCTGGGTCTGTCCCAGTCCACAACTTTATCTTCAAGTATCTCTGGCTCGTTGGTGCTGGTGTTGATGATCAGTTCGTAATAATGGGCTGGTTTGTCCCTGTCTATCTTGGAGATGATGCGTGTGGGCTTGCCGGTGGTGAGCTGGCTGTACAGGACTGCGGCTGATATGCCTATACCCTGCTGTCCCCGGCTCTGCTTGATGGCATGGAAGCGGGAGCCGTACAGGAGCTTGGCGAATGTGCTGGGTATCTGCTCCTTGACTATGCCGGGACCATTGTCCTCAATTATAATAGCAACATTATCGCCACCAGCATCCTCTATGCTGACCATGATGTCAGGCAGTATCCCTGCTTCTTCGCATGCGTCAAGGGAATTGTCCACTCCTTCCTTGACTGCGGTGAGCAGGCTGCGGGGTGCGGAGTCAAAACCCAGTATCTGCCTGTTCTTTTCAAAGAATTCTGCGATACTTATGGCACGCTGTTTTTTTGCAAGCTCTTCGGCTATTGGTACTGCCACTAATTAATCCCCTCTGTACATAAAAAATTGACATCCATTTTTAAATGACCTACAGTATGGCAGTTATTAAATATTAAATTATTTATTTATTAAATTTTATTGAAAATCGATAGGCATCAAAGTTCTGCGCCTACGACTGTCTGGGTGGCGGTGACGTTCTCGCTCTCACGTATTGTATCTACCAGTTTGTTCAATGTGCTCAAACCTTCTACTTCGCTGATGACTATAAAATCATATTCACCGAACACGTGGTATATTTCCTTGATGCCATTGACATTCAGGAGCTGGTTGTATGCAGCCTTCTCCTGGCCTGGTACAACATTGACCATTATCACACCTATTACCATATATTGTCACCATCCTTTTTAATCGGTATCGTCATGCGATTTTCTATTGGTGGTTAATGGTTTTAATGTGGTTTAAATGTATTGTTTTGGTGTGTGGGGAGGCTATTTTTTCCAGGTAATCACCTGAAAGATATCCATGTGTCATCGGTTAAGAGTTATATTGTAATGGAACACGGATTGCACGGATGACACGGATGCGCACGGATAAAAAATAAATCAGTGAAAATCCGTCAAATCCGTGTCATCTGTGTTCGATTTAAATTAAATTGGAGAATCGTATAAAATTATTGGTCTTTTGGAAAATAATATATACCGACTCTGTCAAACTCCTTAACCGAGGACCAATGGAAAGATATCCCATTCCTCAGAGGTCTGGTTCGATAATGTGTGATGGCTTCTATTTCCACTGGCGCATGTTGCAATCCCTGGTTTACCGGATGCAGGAAAAGCTGGTATACAGGTGGAAGGTAATGGTGACTTTTTAATTTATTCTGGATAAATGAATCATGACAAAAAAGATTAACCGCAGAGGGCACAGAGGTTCGCAGAGGCTTGTTATTTTACTCTGCGTCCCTCTCCGCTCTCTGCGGTTTTTCGAATCATCCCAGAAAATAATAAAAAGTCTAAGGTAATGAATACATAAGAATTTAAATGAGGAGTGAGATTGATAAGTTATATGAGTTGCGGCAAGGGGAGGAACCTATCTGTCATTTTAGAATCCAGTAAATTAAAATTGAATCACTTCCGGTTTACCAAATCGACAATAATCTTATTATTTGCCATCCTTACCTGCACCCAGGTATCATCTGCTGCTGATTGGCCGATGTATTACCAGGATGCAACCCACAGTGCATTAGATCCGGCAAATGGCGCAAAAACAGACAATGTCCGATGGGAATTTGAGATTGGGGAATCAATAGACCCACCTGACGGGGGTGGTATGAATCACTCATTTGCAATGGCACCACCTGCCATAGCCTATGAAACTGTATATATTCATTCATCTGACGATTACCTATATGCAGTTGATGCAAATAATGGAAAGTTAAGGTGGAAATTTAAAACAATCGGTCATGTGTCTGATATATCCTCTGCTCCAGCCGTCGCAGAAGGGGCAGTGTTTTTTGGAACCGGTTATTATTCATCTTTCAACTCCTTGAATCCTAAAGGTTATTTCTATGCTTTAGACGCAGCTACGGGAAAATTAAAATGGGAGTATCCGACAGAGCATTGTGCTGAATCATCTCCTGTTGTGGATAATGGATGTGTATATTTTAGCTCCGATGGCATTTATGCACTGGATACCCAGGACGGGAAACTAAAATGGAAGTATAATACATCCAGGATAATAGGTTTACCATTATTAATTTCTGGTGAAAATCTATATTATCCTGATCACTGCAGCGATACTTATCCTCATGGGGTTTGTATCAATGCCCTGGATGCTGCCACTGGTAAGTTGAAATGGAAACAGGCAATAAGTGATGAAGAAACTGGAATTGAATTACTATCATTACTATCGGCAAATGGCTTGGTTATTATTGCAGATCCTGGAAAAACAGGATACGTATATGCCCTGGATGCACTCGATGGGGACATAAAATGGAGCAGTCAATTGTACTTGCAAAATGCTTTATTCATTTCTGACGGAATTCTATACGTAAATGCAATTAATGAAAAAGGTTCAAATGCTGAGAGATTTAAAGCTTGCCTCCTGGTAGGTGGGGAAAACATACCTGTATTTGATGGTGGTGATGTTGGCGGAGTCTCATCTTTGCAGACAGATAAATCTGGAAATATAAAGTTATCTATCACTTTAACAGAAAACGGCGCAGATAAATTAAGAAATGCTGTGATTAAGTATCATGTTCCTGATAGTAATTCACTCTATATGATAATGTATTTAGATGAGAATATTGTTAACCAGGCTCCAATTTCACCATCATTAGCGTATAGTATTGAAGTTATGCCCATTCGTAGCATATTAATAAATTTTGGCACAGACCTTGAAAACAAAACAAAAGCAGAGGAATTAATACAAATATTAGATCGGAATACCAATGAAGTGGTTGGCCTGGATATTTATTCAGGAGAATTTGTGCAGGTGACAAATCCTATTTCTTTAAATGAATATGGGGAATTGTCTTTCTCAAATGTGGCTTATGTTGATGGGATTACATACAAATACAGTGGTGTCCCACCCAATTATCTTTATGCGATCGGAGAGAAAGCCTCAACGGAAACACATCCGGATGATTCAGAAAGTGTTGATGGATTTGAGGGTGTTCTACTTGGGATAATTCTTTTAGTGCTGTATGTATTCAGGTCAAAGCATTTTAAAAAGTAGTTTTTTTGTTTCTCTATTGCGGGCGATTTGTATTGTGTCGAAAAGAGTTCGATGTGAAATAATTATGAGACTGTACAGAGGCAGATGGTGTACGAGATATCAAGAGCGGTGATGGGGGACTCGTATTTGGCGACGCAACTGGGACAAGACCCCTTTTTGTAGATAAGTTTTAAGCGCACGATTGATCGCCAATTCCGGATCGGCGGTTTCTTCTAATCTTTCATATCCAACACGAGCAAGCCACAATTTGAACGGCTCAGCGTTTGGTGATGGTATGGATTGGATGAGACGAAGTATAACTGTTGTGTTAGCGGCGTCAGATGCGTAATATTTTCCATCTTTTGCCATAAATTTCAGTTCGTGACATTTTGTCACGATCTCACTTCCCTCCTTGTTTAGCCGTTGTTTTAGCTTTCTCCAATAAGCACCTGCATCAACACTGCTTGTCAACACTCTGACGACATCAATAACCGAAAAATACCACAGCTCTTCATCTTCATCCCAATAACGACGAATTTGATTGCCCTCAAAAATTGTGACTACTTTGCTTTTTTCTTGTTTTTTCATATGGATTCCCTTGTTGTTGTTTATAACCAACAATTAAACATCAAACCCCATTTTTTTAAGGTGTGCATCTACTTTAACTGCAAGCACTTCAGTTTCAGTGGTGAGTATTGGTAGTGGTGTAGCATAACGTTCTGTTAGTTCTTTAATGCGCCCAGTAAGTCGTTGGCTGATGCGATCCATTTC